>CALWLM010000151.1 GCA_944381515.1 uncultured Lachnospiraceae bacterium
TGGCTCATTCCGGTAAATTCTCCTCCGACCGTACCATCCAGGAGTATGTGGACGATATCTGGCATCTGGAGAAAGTCGCCGTGAATATGGATGAGGAATAAATAAAGCGGCAGAAGTAATTTAATAAAAACGGGAGCGTATTCTCCCGGTACAGGCTCTTCTTTTGGAAGCTATTCAGAAAGAATATTTCCAGAGAGGAGCCTTTTTTGCAAATTAATACCAAGGTTGTGATGAAATGGACAATTATTGCCAGTGAAAATCAAAAAATGCAGATTGATAATTTGAAAAAGATTTGCCATGATTAAAGATAACAAATTATTTTTTTAACGAGAGAAGGAGGAAAAGGATGTCAAACGGAAAGAAAATCATGGCGATTGTTCTGAGCTGCATTTTGATTTTGAGCTTTTTGGGAACAGCCGGATGTACGACAGCAGGGGAGGACAGAGAAAGCGATACCGAGCAAATGGCGACAGAGACACAGGCAAACGAGGTATCCATAGCAGACGGAAAATACGAGGGAGCCGGGGAGGGTCTAAATGGTGAGATTCGGGTGGCTGTAACGGTGGAAAATCAAAAAATTAAAACGGTGGAGATTGTATCCCACAGCGAAACAGCTGGAATATCGGACGCAGCCTTTGAACGAATTCCGGAGGATATAGTCAAATATCAGTCGGTGGCGCTGGATGCGGTGGCTGGAGCTACTTATTCCAGCAATGGGATTCTGGAAGCGGCAAGGAAGGCTCTGCTTCAGGCGGGCTTTACGGAAGCGCAGATTACGGCCGAGGTAGATAAGGAGGAGAAGGAGGAGAAGGAGGAGGAAACGGAGCTGGCCGCCGATGTGGTTGTAATCGGCAGCGGAGGCGCAGGTATGAGCGCAGCGACTGCGGCCCTGCAGGAAGGTTCAACGGTTATCGTTCTTGAAAAAATGCCGACCTACGGAGGCAATACTATTGTGGCGGGCAGCGGATACAACTGTGCGGATTACGAACGGCAGTCGCAATATGAGATGACTGCGGCGCAGAGAGAAACGATAGAATCCTATCTCGAAATGGAAGCAGAGAATTCATGGATGCAGGAATGGCAGAAGGAGATCCGTCAGGATCTGGAGGAATATGACGCGCAGGGCAGTACCTATGTTTATGATTCTCCTGCTCTTCACGCTATTATGACATGGATTGGCGGCGATGAGGAGGCAAATCCAGAACTGGTAGACATGCTTTGCAGAAATGCAGCGGATAGTTATGAGTGGCTGACGCAGCTGGGAGCGGAATGGGTTGACGGAATTGAGGCCGGCAATGGCGCCCTCTGGCAGAGAAGTCATACTGCCACGACGAAATATGGAACATCGGGAGGATGTTTTGTCGAGCCGCAGAAGGAGGCCTTTGATGAGCTGGGCGGACAGATGTATCTGGAGTATAAAGCGGAAGAATTGATTGAAGAAAACGGTCGTATTGTCGGGGTGAAAGGAGTCACCGGCAGCGGAAATGAATTCACGGCGATGGCATCCCAAGGGGTGGTACTGGCGACCGGAGGTTTTGCGGCAAACGTGGAAATGCGGCAAAAATATAATACAATCTGGCCAGATCTGGGAGAAAGCGTTCCTACCACAAATCCCTCCAGCTCTACGGGAGATGGAATCGTAATGGCGGAAGCGGTGGGTGCAAATTTGGTGGATATGGAATATATACAGATGGTGGCCAGCGGTGATCCGTTTATTACGCCGATCATTACGAATGTGGCTTTTGTCAACTCTCAGGGCGAACGGTTTGTCAGGGAGGATGGAAGAAGAGACGAGATTTGTGAAGCTGTGCTGGAGCAGCCGGGGCAATATTTTTATTACATCATGGATACACATACCACAGTAGATTTGCTGGATGGAATGACAATTCATGGGTTTGTTTTGGATGACATTGTAGATGGGGAGGACATCATTAAAGCGGACACGCTGGAAGAGCTGGCAGAGCAGATGGGAATTGACCCAGATACTCTGACCAATACGGTCGCAGAATTTAATTCCTATGTGGATGCCGGCAGCGGCGATCCTCTTGGGCGAGCCACTTTTGGCAGTCGGATTGATGCAGGACCATATTATGCAAACAGAGCGTATGCAAACGTGCATTATTGTATGGGCGGGGTAGAAATTGATACACAGGCACGCGTGATCGATAACGAAGGAAACGTTATTCCCGGCTTGTACGCTGCCGGTGAGGTTACCGGCGGAATACATGGAACGAATCGTTTGGGAGGAAATTCCATAGCTGATATTATTACTTTTGGACGGATTGCAGGTCAGAATGCGGCCGCAGAACAGAGAAATATTGCCAATGAAAGCTGATCAAGAATTCTTAAATGCCAATAATTCTTTTTTTCGTCTGTTTCATTTGAACCATTTGATTATGGGGGAAGACTATGAGTTTATTCGCGAGTTTGCCAGAAAAAATGAGGAGTCATTTGAACTGGATTTTTCCCATTACCATATGCTGCTGACGGGGCTGCGCTGTAAAACGATCAAAGACTGGGCATATCTGGGTACTCAGGAACAAATCAATCTTTATGTTAAGGCACGCAGAGGAATTCGGGAGTATCTTATGCTTCATGGATATGAAAGCGAAGTCTTTCCGGCAGATTGTATTCATTCCCGTCAGATTGTTGCCATTCTTTTTCCGCAGCAGTCTGTTTCTGCGTCGGCTGAGGAGGCCGCACGGGCAGTCAGCCATGTGGTTTACGAAACTTATCCTAAAGAGCAGTATATGCCTACGATTTTGCTGAAGGATTTGACTGGAAAGGAAAGCGTGGCGCCTGCTTTTGAAAGGCTGCTTGCGATGGAACGTCTGGCTTTTTTTCTGGGAGGAGAGCGCATTATTACAGAGGAGCTTATCCGTTCGCAGAGATATCCTTTTTCCGAGAGAGATGCTCTTGCATTCATTAATGAAATTGAGGAGGAAGTGTTTCTGGGGGAGAAAAAGAGATTGGAGGAAAAAGTGAAAGAGCTGTTTCTAAACCATCTCAAAGGAAGCCAGGATCTGGATTTGACAGAAATAACGCTGACACAGCTGCGCCAGAAGATAGAGCATTGGACAGAAATGTTCCCTTTTGAGCAGGAAATGGATAAAAAAGAGTTTGGCGTGGATTCCTATGATTTTATTGAAGAGATTCCAGGAAGAATATTGCAGCAGCTGACAAGATTTACACAGGAATTTGCCAAACAGGAGAAGGGAATCAGCTGTGTTACGAGAGATGCGGTTCGATTTATTAAAAACAACTATCTGAGGGACATTTGCCAGGCAGACGTGGCTGAGAATATTAATGTAACGCGCTCCCATTTGAGCCGGATGTTTAATCGTGATATGGGCATCGGTATACCGGCATATCTTACGGAGCTTCGGCTAGAGAAGGCAAAGGAACTGCTCAGGGAGACTTCCCTGAAGGTGTCGGAGGTTGCCGTAAAAACAGGATTTTCAGATATGATGAATTTTATCCGAGTTTTTAAAAAAAATGAAGGAATAACGCCGGGCCAATATCGAAATATTAAATATCGAAATGCCCGTAAGCAGCTGAAGAATGAAATGCCGGATTAAAAAAGCGGATTGCGGTACAGCGCAAGGCGTACTTGACAAAAATAAAAAGAAGCGGTAAGTTATTAAGGCTTGCTCGGAGGGCAAATCATTCGATGGAAATGATGGGCTGGATAAGGCACGGACTGAAATGTCTGTTCCTTATCCGGCTCTTTTTTTGTGTATAATCTCTCGGAATCCTGAGTGATTATATCCAGTACAATTGGTGATGAACATTGAAAAGTGAATATTATCCGGAAGGAATAAAAATAAGCATGAGAAACAGACATAACTGTCGCTATGCCTTAAA
>CALWLM010000152.1 GCA_944381515.1 uncultured Lachnospiraceae bacterium
CAGCCCACCGTCTGGGGAAACATATCCACTGGCTGAACCTTCACCAGCTCATATTTGTCCTGACAGAGAATCTTCAGATCTCTGGCCAGGGTGGAGGGTTCGCAGGAGACGTATACCACCCGGTCCGGCTCCATGGCCAGAATCGTATCCAGCAGTTCCCGCCCGCAGCCTTTACGCGGAGGGTCCACCACAATTACATCGGCCCTCTCTCCCGTCTCCTGATAGCAGCGAGGCAGAATCTCCTCCGCCCGGCCCACATAAAATGCGGCGTTGGTAATCCCATTGGCCGCCGCGTTGGCACGGGCGTCCTCGATAGCGGCAGGGACAATCTCCACTCCCTGCACCTTCCCGGCCTGCCTGGCCAGAAACAGGGTGATCGTGCCGGTGCCGCAATACAGATCCCAGACCTTTTCCCGGCCGGTAAGACCGGCATAGTCCAAGGCTGCGGCATACAGCTTCTCCGTCTGCTCCCGGTTTACCTGGAAAAAGGACTGCGGCGAAATCCGATACCGTAACGGTCCGATTGTATCCGTAATATAACCCTCGCCGTACAGGCAGCGCACCTCCGTCCCCAGGATCACATTGGTCTTTTCCCGATTGATGTTGCAGGAAATAGAAGTCATCCCCGGCAGGGTCAAAAGCGCCTCCACCAGCTCCCGCTGATGGGGCAGCTTCGCCCCGTTTATCACCAGACAGACCATCAGCTGACGGGGGGCGGCGTCATCTCCCGCCTGTATTCTTTCTCCGGTGCGGATCAGCACATGGCGCACCAGACCCTCGTGGCGTTCCTCGTCATAAGGCTCCACCTTCCATCTTTCCATCCACTGGATGATGAGACGCAGCACCTCTTCATTGACCGGATCTCCCAGATAACACCGGGGCGTCTCAATGACGCAGTGGGTGCGTCCGGCGTAAAATCCGGCGATAATCCGCCCGTCTTTCCCGCGGCGAATCGGAAACTGAGCCTTATTGCGGTACTCATAGGGATGATCCATGCCAATCACCGGCAGCACCGTCGGGTCTGCAAAACCTCCCAGCCTCTTTAACTGGCTTCGCACCTTGCGCTCCTTGAATGCCAGCTGAGCCGGATAGGAGAGAGCCTGCAGCTGACAGCCTCCGCAGGGAGCGGCCGCAGGACACAGCGGTATCTGCCGGTCCGGCGACGGCGAGAGAACCTCCATAAGTCTCCCGTACCCGTAAGTCTTCTTCGTCTTGATTACCTTTACTCTGGCGCGGTCTCCGATGACCGCATCCTTGACAAAGAGGGTATAGCCGTTGACTTTGCCTATACCCTCTCCGTTTTCACTCATATCTTCAATCACTATGTCGAAAATATCGTTCTTTTTAATTTCCATACTGCACTTTCCTGTAATATATACCTTCTCTTTACTCCGGCAGCCTGGTCGTAGGCCGCAGGTTGGACTCGAAGAAACGATTGTAGCCCAGCCACTCTCCCTGAGCCGCTCCGCTTAGGGTCTCCTTCATGGTCTCCAGCTTGGCGTCCGCATTGTCCGCCAGCGATAATGCCAGAGCCTCCGCCAGGGCCGGCTTCTTTGGCGAACCGTACTCCAGCTCCCCATGATGGGCCAAAATGCAGTGAATAAGCTCCGAGGCCGTTTTATCCGGAAAGCCCGGAATCGTTTTGATCCGCTCTCCCACCATCATGGCACCCATAACGATATGGCCCAAAAGCTGCCCGTCGTCGGTATAATCGTTCTCCGGAAACAGGGACAATTCCCTGGTTTTGCCGATGTCATGAAACAGGGCCGCGCACAAAAGCAGATCCCGATTCAGATAAGGATAGACCGACACAAAATACTCGCACAGCTTCATCACGCTCAGGGTATGCTCCAAAAGTCCCCCTACAAAGCCATGATGAACAGCCTTAGCCGCCGAGTGGTCGCAGAAGTTTTTTACAAACTCCTTGTCCTCCACAAAAAAGCTCTCCGCCAGTTTTCGCAGGCAGGAGGTGTGTACGCTGGCAATCATCGCTGTCAGCTGGCGGTACATCTCCCCCCGGTCCTTCTCAGACATGGGCAGATAGTCCTCCGGAACATACTCTCCCTCCCTGGCTACCCGTATCCTTCTGGCATTCAGCTGGAGATTTCCCTGATAACTGGTCACCTCCGCATCCACCATGATATAGTCCAAAGCCTCAAAATGGGCAATTCCTCCGGTCAGCTCCCAGACCTTCGCGTCAATGGTACCGGTTTTATCCTGGAGCACCAGGGAATAATAGGTCTTTCCAGCCTTCGTCTTTGCCACCTGCTTGACCTTGCACAGGTAGATGTCGCAGATTCTCTCGCCCTCCCGAAACGTCTCAATATATTTCATTTATCTTGCCCTTCTCTTCTCTCTACTTATAAAAGCGGCCGCAGCAGCCTTGCGGCAAACGTCTTTGTGCCGCATATCCGCATATGTCCCTGCGGCCGTTAAGCCGGGGCCCTATCGGGCTCCCAGCGTCACTTCAAATTCCATCTCCACATATCCGTCCGCTCCGCTGCGGTACACCGTGAGCTTAATTACGTCTCCGGTACTGTAGCTCTCCAGGAAATTCTGCAGAGATCTGGTGGTTAATATATCCTGCTCGCCGCTGCCGGTAATGATATCCCCGGCCTTGAGTCCGGCCAGATAAGCGGGACTGTCCATCACCACCCGCGTCACATAGATACCCACGGGCATATCGTTGGCTTCGGCTATATCCGCCGTGGCATTCTGGCCCTGCACGCCCAGATAAGCGGCATCGATTCCGGAACTCAGCGATTCGATAATCCCCTTCAGGCTGGATATACCGATGGCCACCGGCACTCCCGCCATCTCGTCTCCGTAATCATCTGTCAGTATGCCCACAATCTCGCCGTTTGTATTAAATAAGAATCCGCCTCCGTCTTCCGATACCGAAATATCGGCATACAGAAGCTGAAAGGCTGTATCCGTGCCTACCGTATTGGTCTGCACATAGGATACCAGTCCCGTCACCACCGATCCGGAAAAGCCTGTAGGACTCCCGGCAGCGATCACCGGCGCGCCGCTGGACATCTGATAGGAATTCCCCAGAACCAGGGTCTGAGTCGAATCCAGCACCTCCTGAGGAACAGCTCCCAAAGACACGCTGATTATAGCAATCCCGGTGATGCTGTCTGTCTTTTTGACTCTGGCCTCCACCGTACTTCCGCCGTTAAAGGTCACGGTCAGCGCCTCCGCGTCCTGCACGGCATCATAATCCGCCAGAATCAGTACCTCCGCATCGGTCATATAAATCACGGCCCCTGAACTCTGATCCGCGCTGGATACCGGATTGTTGAACCAGTCCGTATCCTGAGTCACGCTGCTCACCGTAACAAGTCCATGGCTGATGGAGCGATATATTTCGCTGACTCTCTGATACCATGCCAGAGAAATGGAATCCCAGGAGCCGTTTAGCTCTTCGGCAACAGCATTGTCCACCATTTCCTGCAAAGTCTCGTTCCACTCTTCCCCGGAAGGGCTCTCCGACTCCTCAGGAGCCGTGGTCTCCGGAGGCTCTGTCTGGCTCTCCTGTGTCTCGGCAGTCCCCTGGCTCTCCTGGGTTTCACCGGCGGTTTCTCCCTCCAGAGACTCCTCCGATTCCTGTCCTTCCTCAGGGTCCCTCTCGATGGAGATTGTCTCTCCCTCTCCGTCGGGGTTTAAGCGCGGCAAAAAGAACCGCTGTCCCAGTACAAAAAAAAGCGACGCAACCAGGCCGAAAATGACGGCCGCCGCTAAAAGCTTCAGGAATTTCCTGACGCGATAGCGCCTGCCCGTCGCCTTATCCATTATCGTCTCTCGGATAAATTCACGATTTTCTGAATCTGACATCCCGTCTCTCCTTCTCTTTCGTCACGAGGGGTGACTGTGTCATACCGGCGCAGACATGTCCGTTTACCCTTTCTATTATAGTGGCCAGCGCTGTTTTTGTGAAGTCCTTTTTGTTATGAAAGCGGCAGACAGCCTGTCCTCTCACGATTTTGCTTACGATTTCTCTATCTTATTTGAAGGAAATGATGTATACTGAAACTACACCTGTGAAACACACATCAGCAACTGACAACGCTGTGGAAACAGCACGAATATTTACTAAAACGAATATTTACTAAAAAGGGAATCCATATGAACCGTAAAGTATTAAAGACTCTTGAATTTGATAAAATCACCGCCAGGCTGGCTGAGCTTGCCACCACTCCCATGGGGCAGCGCCTCTGCCTGGCCTGCGAACCCATGGACGAGCTTTCGCAGATCGAAACGGCCCAGGCCCAGACAAGGGACGCTCTGGCCCGGCTCTACCGCCAGGGGAGCCTCTCCTTCTACGGAGCCAGAGATATCGGCGCCTCTCTAAAAAGACTGGAAATCGGCAGCTCTTTAAGCATTTCCGAGCTTTTGGCCATCGGCTCCCTGTTAAACGTGGCCGCCCAGGCCAAATCTTATGGACGGGGCGAGAATCTGCGGCTGAGCACCGGCCGCAGTCAGGATGTCGCCGCCGAGGACGAGGAGACCCACGACTGCCTGGAAGCCTTCTTCACTGCCCTGGAGCCTCTTTCCCAGATAAGCAATGAGATCCGCCGCTGCATCCTCTCGGAAGAGGAGCTGGCCGACGACGCCAGCCCCAGGCTGTTCTCCATCCGCCGCTCCATCCGCCAGGCCGGAGACCGGATTCACAGCCAGTTAAATGAAATCGTTAATTCCAACCGCACCCAGCTGCAGGACGCCGTCATCACCATGCGGGGCGGCCGCTACTGCATTCCGGTAAAGGCCGAATACAAAAACCAGGTAAACGGCCTGGTCCACGACCAGTCCCAGAGCGGCTCTACCTTCTTCATCGAGCCCATGGCCATCGTAAAGCTCAACAATGAAATCCGGGAGTTGGAGATCGCCGAGCAAAAAGAGATCGAAGCTATTTTAGCCCGCTTAAGCAATGAGCTGGCGCCTCACACCGAGGAGCTCAAATCCGATCTTTCGATCCTGACGCAGCTGGACTACATTTTTGCCCGGGCTGCCCTGGCCAGGGATATGGACGCTTCCTGCCCTCAGTTCAATGAGGAGGGGAAAATCGATATCCGAAAGGGACGTCATCCCCTGCTCAAAAAGGACTCCGTGGTTCCCATTGACATAACCCTGGGAGACAGCTACAATACCCTGATTATCACCGGCCCCAACACCGGCGGCAAGACCGTCTCCCTGAAGACCGTAGGGCTTTTGACCCTGATGGGACAGTCCGGCCTGCACATTCCGGCCTACGATGGTTCAAAGCTTTCCGTATTCCGGGAGGTCTATGCCGATATTGGCGACGAGCAGAGCATCGAGCAGAGCCTCAGCACCTTCTCCTCCCATATGACCAATATCGTCCGCATACTGTCCCAGGCCGATCCCGACAGCCTGGTGCTCTTCGATGAGCTGTGCGCCGGCACCGATCCCACCGAAGGAGCCGCTCTGGCCATATCCATCCTGGATTTTCTCCACAATATGGACGTAAAGGTTATGGCCACCACCCACTACAGCGAGATCAAGCTGTACGCTCTGGAGACGCCGGGCGTGGAGAACGCCAGCTGCGAGTTCGACGTGGAAACCCTGCGTCCTACCTACAGACTGCTGATCGGCATCCCCGGCAAAAGCAACGCTTTTGCCATCGCCGGCAAGCTGGGCCTGCCGGGCTTTCTGATCGACGACGCCAGCCGGCGCATCGGCGCCCAGGATAAGCACTTCGAGGATATTATCAGCGAACTTGAGTCGGCCCGCCTCACCCTGGAAAAGGAAAAGGAGGAGGTCGAAAGCTATAAGGCCCAGATCGCCCGTCTCAAGGAAGATCTGGACAAAAACCGGGAGGATCTGGAGAACCGCCGGCAGCGCTATCTGCAAAACGCCAACGAAGAAGCCCGCAAGGTCCTGGAGGACGCCAAGGCCTACGCCGACGAGACCATTCGCCGTCTCAATAAGCTCTCCGCCTCCTCCGGCGATATGCGGCAGATGGAAGCAGAGCGGACCGCCCTGCGGGAGAAAATTTCCCAGACCGACAAAAAAGCGTCCAAGAATGCTCCCAGACCCAAGAAGCAGCACAAGGCCGCGGAATTTCACATCGGCGACGCCGTCCGCGTCCTGACCATGAACCTGACCGGCACCGTCAGCACCCTGCCCAACGCCAGGGGAGACCTCTATGTGCAGATGGGAATTCTCCGCTCACAGGTCAACATAAAAGATCTGGAGCTGATCGACGAGCAGACGGTCACCGGTCCCGGCGGAGCCGTCGGCGGCCCCAGAAAGAAAGGGCACAAGTCCAATATGAGCGGCATCGGCATGTCCAAGTCCCTAAGCGTCTCCCCGGAAATCAACCTGATCGGGATGACGGTCGACGAGGCCATGCCCGCCCTGGACAAATACCTGGACGACGCCTATCTGGCCCATCTGCCCCAGGTACGTATCATCCACGGCCGGGGTACCGGAGCCCTCAGAAACGCTACCCACAAGCTCTTAAAGAAGGCCCCGCAGGTAGAGGAATTCCATCTGGGCGCCTTTGGGGAGGGAGATCATGGCGTGACCATCGCCAAACTGAAGGAAGGAGCAAAATAATATGGCAGAAAAACAGAAAATCCTGATTGTAGACGACGATGAAAATATCGCGGAGCTGATCTCTCTGTATCTGACCAAGGAGTGCTTTGAAACCCGAATGGTCTATAATGGGGAGGACGCCCTGACGCAGTTTCACCGGTTTAAGCCGGACCTGATTCTCCTGGATCTGATGCTGCCCGGTATCGACGGCTATCACGTCTGCCGGGAGATCCGACGGGAATCCTCCACCCCCATCATCATGCTCAGCGCCAAGGGCGAGGTCTTTGACAAAGTCCTGGGCCTGGAGCTGGGAGCGGACGACTATATGATCAAGCCCTTCGACTCCAAGGAGCTGGTGGCCCGTGTAAAGGCCGTGCTTCGCCGCACCGCCGCCTCCCCCCAGGCCTCTCAGGCCGCCCCCGCTCCCGAAGGCGACGTAGTCTCCTATCCCGATCTGGTGGTCAACCTGACCAATTATTCCGTTCAGTACATGGGAAGAAACGTTGATATGCCCCCCAAGGAGCTGGAGCTTCTCTACTTTCTGGCCTCCTCTCCCAACCGGGTTTTTACCAGGGAGCAGCTTCTGGACCATATCTGGGGATATGAATACATCGGAGACACCCGGACTGTAGACGTGCATATTAAGCGCCTGCGGGAAAAGATAAAGGATCACCCGTCCTGGTCTATCGCCACCGTCTGGGGAATCGGCTACAAATTCGAGGTGAAATCAAAATGAGACGCCATCTCTACGCCAAGTTTCTCCTGGGCTATCTGATTTTCGGCGTCCTGAGCTTTTTTACCATCGCCTTTTTCTCAGCTCATCTGACCGAAAAATACCTGACCCAGTCCACCGGAGAGAAGCTTTATACCGAGGCTACCCTCCTTGCCGACGCCTGCTCTATCCCTTACAGCGGAAGCGGACCCGATATGGAGAGCGCGGAACCGGCCATGCAGTCCGTGGCCACCTATATGGGCGCTTCCGCCTGGCTGATGGACCGGCAGGGAGAGATCGTCTACGACAGCTCCGGCTCCGGCACGGGGCAGATCATCGAAGCCTTCGATCCTGCCGCCACCGGACAGTCTCACTACACAGTAGGCCGTTTCTATGATTATTTCAGCCAGGACATGATCACCGTCTGGGCTCCGGTATCCGGCAATTACAACGTCTACGGCTATGTGATTCTGCACCTGCCGCTCTCTGCGGCTCTGGAATCCCGGGACGCCATCCTGAACATAGTGTACCTGACCTTCCTGGTCGTCTTTTTTCTGTCGTTGATTCTGCTGATTCTGTTTCAGTGGAATGTGTTCCGTCCCCTCAAGAAGATCACTGTGGCTGCCGGGCAGTTTGCCGACGGCAATCTGGACTACCGCTGCCAGGTGCGCTCCAGCGACGAGATGGGATATCTGGCAGCCACCCTGAACTTTATGGCCGGAGAGCTGTGCAAGATGGAGGAATACCAGAGAAAATTCATCTCCAACGTATCCCACGATTTTCGTTCTCCCCTGACCACCATCAAAGGCTATCTGGAGGCCATGATCGACGGGACAATTCCTCCGGAGCTTCATGAAAAGTATATGAAGCTGGTAATCTCCGAGACCGAGAGGCTGGCCAAGCTGACCCAAAACACCCTGGCGCTGCAGAGCCTGGAAAGCCGCGGCACCTATCTGGAGCTTACGGATTTCGATATCAACCAGATAATCAAAAACACCGCCGCCGCCTTCGAGGGGGCCTGCCTGCCCAAGAAAATCACCTTTGATCTGACCTTTTCTTCCCGGTCCCTCTTTGTCCGGGCTGATTTAAGCAAGATTCAGCAGGTTTTATACAATTTGATCGACAACGCCATCAAGTTCTCTCACAACAGCTCCGTTATCTTTCTGGAAACCTCCGAGCGCTACGACAAGGTCTTTGTATCGGTGCGGGACACCGGCATCGGCATCCCCAAGGAAAGCCAGAAAAGAATCTGGGAACGGTTTTACAAAACCGACCTGTCCCGCGGCAAGGACAAAAAGGGCACCGGCCTGGGGCTCTCCATTGTCAAGGAGATCATTCAGGCTCACGGCCAGAATATCGACGTAATCAGTACCGTGGGAGTGGGGACGGAATTTATCTTCACCCTGCAAAAATCCCCGGAGAAAACGGCCGCCCCAGTGGATTGACTCCACAGGGCGGCCGTCTTTTATTTGCCGTTATATTTATCTGTGCTTCCGTTACCTGGCCTTCTGCTTCTCATTATAAGCGTTGAGGAAACGGTGAATCCGGCCCACCGGATCGATGTAATCCTCAATGGAGGAGTCATGATTCAGGCTGTCGATCAGCAGGGCAATATATTTGGCCATGGTAGCCGTGACATAGTAGGGCTTTTCAAAAAGCTCCGGCCTCTGATAAATCAGGTCCGTGGTCACGACGCGGTCAAAGATTCCCTCCTCATAGGCCTTGTCAAAACGCTTCAGACCACCGGTAAACAGGCCAAAGGTGGCCAGGATAAAGATCCGGCCCGCTCCCCGCCTCTTGAGCTCTCTGGCCGTATCCACGGCCGTCTCTCCGGAGGAAATCATATCGTCGATAATAATCAGATCCTTTCCTGTGATATCGCCGCCCAGATATTCATGGGCTACCACAGGGTTTTTGCCATTCACCTGTCTGCTGTAATCCCGGCGCTTGTAGAACATGCCTACGTCCAGTCCCAGCACATTGGCCAGATAAACGGCCCGCTTCATTCCGCCCTCGTCGGGACTGATAACCATCATATGCTCGCTGTCAATGGTAAGCTCCGGCTCCGCTCCCAAAAGCGCCTTGATAAACTGATAGGCCGGAGGAATGGTCTCAAAGGTATTCAGAGGAATCGCGTTTTGTATTCTGGGGTCATGGGCGTCAAAAGTAAGAATCTGATCTACGCCCATACGGGTCAGCTCCTGGAGAGCCAGGGCGCAGTCCAGAGACTCTCTGCCATCCTTCATAATCTGCCGGCTCTCATAGAGATAGGGCATAATCACCGTAAGGCGGCGCGCCTTGCCGTTGACAGCCGCAATAATCCTCTTCAGATTCTGGAAGTGATCGTCCGGGGACATGGGATTTTGTTTTCCGCCGATGGTATAGGTGGTGCTGTAGTTGCATACGTCTACCATCAGATACAGGTCCATGCCTCGTACGGACTCTAAAATCACGCCCTTTCCCTCTCCGGAGCCAAAGCGGGGAAGCTCGCTTCCCACCAGATAGGAATCCTTAACATAGCCTTCAAATACCCGTCCGATCTCCTGAGGACGCTTGCCGTCGTGACGCCAGTTTACCAGAAACTCGTCTACTTTTTTTCCCATCTGTGTGCATCCCTCCAGGGCGATAACCCCCAGGGGGCCGTAGGGTATGGAATTGCGGAATTTCTCTTCCATTCTATTTTTCTCCTCCGTGTCTTTTTCTCTGTTCACGCTGCTTCCAGATTCGAATGTCTCCCGGCGGCATGGAGATAAAGCGAAAGCTCTCCACCAGGCGGGAACCGATTCTCTCGGAATATTCCCTTCCCAGCTGTCCCGGAGACAGATTCGTGGTAATGATTGTGGATTTTCCTCCCGACAGCCTCTCATTGAGGCAGTAGAAAAGCTGGGAGTTGGTGAAGCTGTTGGACAGCTCCGTCCCCAGATCGTCTATGATTAAAAGGTCGCAGTCCAGGACTGTGCGCAGGCCGCCCTCCTCAGGCATCTCCTCATCCCTGGCAAATCTGTCCCGCGCCATCATATCAAAGAGATCCGTAGCCGACAGATACACCACCGACAGATACCTCTCAATAAGCTCCTTGGCAATACAGCCCGCCAGAAAAGTTTTGCCGGTCCCTGTACTGCCGTAAAAAACCAGATTGCCGCCCTTCGTCTCAAACTCCCGGGCGAAACGCCGGCAGCCGGCAATGACCCGCTGCATATAGCGGCGCACCGTCAGCCCCGTGCCTTCCATCATCTCAGTTTCAGAATAGCATAAGTCGGTGCAGGTGTCAAAGTTTTCCTCCTTTAGTCTTTCCCGAATACGAGACTGATGATACAGAAGTTCCAGCTCCTTTTGCAGAAAGCACCGGCACTTCTTTCCCTCCACATAGCCGCTGTCCCGGCACAGAGGACAGTCGTAGTGCATCTCCAGATAATCGGGAGCAAAACCGCCCTGAGCCAGAAGCTCTTCCTTCTCCTGACGTATAAGGGCGTATTCCTTCCGGAGATTTTCCACCGCGCCTTCATCCCCGTCCAGCAGACGGCGGGCCTGACGTACCGCCAGGCTGGCAAGCTGGCCGTCCAGCTCCCGAAGACGCGGCTGCCGCTCATAGGCCCGATCCTGCCGCTCCCTCAAATCGCGCCGGTTGCGGGACTGCTTGCGGTCATACTCCCGCATAATCGCGTCATACTGTGAATTGTTCAGAGCCATAGCTCCTCCTTTTCCCCTCGCCTGCGGCCCGCTCTTATGCGCGCCGTCAGCCGTTTAATTCCTTTACGATCGCATCGTAATCGTATCCCACCTGATCAAAGTTGTGGAAACGATTCGTCCTGGAATTATCCTTACGGCGGGCCTTGGCCGCCTCCTTCTCTCTGGCAAATGCCGCGTCCAGCTCATCGATGTCATCCCGGCTGCGGACCCCCTTCTTCTTCCAGTCTGCCAGAATTCCGCCGGCGTACTCAAAGCTGGGTTCATGGAGAGCCCGGATCGTCCGGCTGCAGGCCTCCAGCACAATCTCCAGCGTAAAGCCATAGTCGTAAAACCAGATGTCCATCTGCTTTTTTTCCTCCGGAGCCGGCCCTCTGCGTCCCAGCCCAAAGGCCTTGAGCACCTGATAATACTGCCGGCGGCAGAGCGCGTCCTGTTCTCTGGCCTGATCTACCGTGGTAATCCCCTTCTCATGCCAGTCCAGAGCGATCTTCTCAATATAGTGAAGGCTCCTGTGTCCTGCATCCACACAGGTCTCCACCAGATATTCCAGCAGATCCGAGCGCATCTTGAGCTCCCCGTATAAATAGCCCAGAATATCGCTGCCAGTGGATTTTAGGGGCTCTCCCAAATATTTGCCTACAATATAGACTAACTGTCCGAATTCCTCGTCCGCCGCCAGCTTGCGGCGCATGGCCGCTCCCGGCGCATGGGTCTTCTCGGAATCCGCCTTGGCCGAAGTCTTTGGCTCCGCCTTCTTAGCCGGGGTCTCTGTCTTTACTAGCTCCGCCTCGATGCGGGCAGCCGCCGTCTCCTGCGCAGAGCTCTCTGCCTCCACCGGCAGAAAGCAGATGCCCACGATTTCCTTATTCTGATCCAGGGAAAGCTTCAGCAGCCCTCTCTTGGCCCAATAACGCAGAGCCCGAAGAATATCCTTCTCCGTATCGTCTAAAAGATCCGCCAGCTGGGGCACGGTGATCTCCCTGCCGCCGCTGTAAAACCGTCTCAGCAGCAGATAGATCTTGACGTATTCCCCATCCGCCTCCGGCAGATACCGGTCGATAAAGGCGTTGGGGACAGCCGTCATGCCGCTGTCCGCACCGGTCAAAATTATGCTTGTCATTCTCTCTCACCCAATCTTTTGGCAGCGCGTCCCCTCGCCTGCCTTATTCTCGTCTCCCTAACAGTTTAACACAGTTTGAGCAAAAAGAAAACTGTCCTCTCTTTACGCCTCCGCCCGCTGCAAATCCTGTGGATAATGTGGACAAGCGCCTGAAAAGCCGCGATTTTTCCCAGTCTGCGGTGAAAAATCATCCCCAGGTTTTCCCCATTCCCTGTGGATAACTCTGTTTCCTTTCCACAGAGTTTTTCCCTTCAAAGTGTTGATAACATTGTGGATAATGTGGATAACCCGGCCTCAAACCAGCGCTTCGCCCACTTTTACAATATCTCCGGCCCCCATGGTTATCAACAATTCTCCGTGCATACAATGTTCATATAAAAATTTTTCGATTTTCTCAAAACTGTCGAAATGGTGAGCCGGACGCCCCAGCTGCCGCACTCTCTCCGCCAGCATGGAGGAGCTGATTCCGGGATCGAAGGGCTCTCTGGCCGCGTAGATATCCGCCAGCACCACTTCGTCGGCCAGTGTCAGAGCCTGGGCGAAGTCCTCAAACAGAGCGCGGGTACGGCTGTAGGTATGCGGCTGAAACACGCACCAGACCTTGGAATAAGGCATGGCAGCCGCAGCCGACAAAGTTGCCCGAATCTCGTCCGGGTGATGGGCGTAATCATCCACCACCGTAACGCCGTTAAACTCCCCCTTCTTCTGAAAGCGCCTCTCCGTCCCTTCGTAATGCCAGAGACCTGCGCGGACCGCATCCCAGCCGGCCCCCAAGAAGCGGGCGGCAGCCACGGCTGCCAGCGCGTTATCCACATTGTGCGCGCCGGGGACCCGCAGGCGAATCTCCTCCCGCTCGCCCGCAGAGGTCACCACCGTAAAGCGGGCGTCGTCCAGCGTGTCAAACTGGATATCCTCGGCCCGGTAATCGGAGGACTCGCCCGGTCCCACGGTAATTACCCGACAGGGCAGCCCCTCCACAATTTCCTGATAGTTGTCAATGGCAGTGTCAATAACCACCGCTCCCTCTTTGGGAGTGCGAGCGGCAAATCTGCGAAAGGATTGACGGATATCCTCGATATCCTTGAAAAAGTCCAGGTGATCCTCCCGGATATTCAGAATCACCGATACCGTGGGATACAGCTCCAGGAAGCTGTTGGTATATTCGCAGGCCTCCGCCACCATTACGTCCGAATATCCGATGCGCACATTGCCTCCAATGGAGGGCAGCATTCCGCCTACGGACACCGTAGGGTCCATCTCAGCCTGCAGCAGAATCTCCGCCAGCATGGATGTGGTAGTCGTCTTGCCGTGGGTACCCGCCACCGCGGCCGCCCGGCCATAATTGCGCATCAGCTCTCCCAGCAGCTCCGCCCGGCTCAGCAGCGGCACGCCCAGACGCACGGCTTCCCGGTATTCCGGATTGTCCTCATGGACAGCCGCCGTATACACGGCCACTCCTATATCCGGAGTGATATGTTCTGCCGCCTGCCCCTCATAGATCACAGCCCCTTCCTGCTCCAGCCTGTCGGTCAAAGGGCTCTTATGCCAGTCCGAACCGCTTACCCCAAAGCCCCGGGACAGTAAAATCTGCGCCAGTCCGCTCATGCTGATGCCGCCGATCCCGATAAAATGTACTTTCTCCGGTTTTTCAAAATCAATCTGATACATGACTCTCTCCCTGTCATTCTTATTGGTTTTATATGCAGTTTATATGCGGCCGCCTGCGGCCGCTTTCCGGCTATATCCCGCGCCGGTTAACGCGGGGATATGGCCTGCTCTGCCATCTCTCTCAGGATATCCACCACGGCCCCCGAACTTCTGCCGGCTTCATCCACCGTAATATCCGCATATCTTTCATAGAGGGGAACCCTTTCCTCATAGAGATCCCGAAGGGTCATTCCCGGCCGCAGGGCCACCCCCCGGTCCGTCAGATTGGAAAGACGGCCCGCCAGCTCCTCATAGCTGAGCTTCAGATAAACAATCGTGCCAATGGAGGAAAGATGCTCCATGGCCTCCCGGCAGTATACCACGCTTCCTCCCGGCGCAATCACCGCCCTTCCCCCTTCGATGTTACGGTTGACCCGGTTTTCCACCTCCAGAAAGCCGTCCAGTCCCCTGGCTGCAATGATATCCTTTAAAAGGCAGCCCTCCTGCTCCTGAATCAAAAGATCGCTGTCAATAAAACGATAGCCCAGCCGTTTAGCCAAAAGTACGCCCACGGTGCTCTTACCCGACGCCGGCATCCCGATCAAAGTAATATTGTTCCAATTTCCCCTCACGACGCCCTCCTTTTTGTATATTATCGCCTATTTTCAGGTTGTTCTGCAATGTTTTTTGTGCAAAAAACATATAAGTTAACCTTTTGTTCATGTCTTATTCATATTTCATTCACAATACATTGTTATGCTGTAATCAATAAGAGGTTCTAATTCAGCAGTCTTTCCAAGTGCATATAGATTTTTCATAATTTCCCGGGGTCCTGTACCCCGGGACTCCTCGTTTTACGGAAAGTTCTATTCCCGGTTTTCTCCTGCGCTGCCTCCTGCTGCGCCCTCCTCCCTTTCGAGCTCCTGCTCATGCTTCTTAAAAAAACGGTAGTAGGCCTGCACATGGGACAGAGCGGTCCAGGGCTTTACCTGGGGCGGATTCTCATCCAAATCGTAAATCTTGGCCCCGGGCAGGGCCAGCACAAAGGGCGAGTGGGTAGAAATAATAAACTGACAGCCAAAAAAACGGGACGCATCCCCGATATAGCTGACCAGCTCCTGCTGGCGGCGCGGCGACAGACTGTTCTCCGGCTCGTCCAGTATGTACAATCCGTTGTCCTTTATCTTCTCGGTAAAATACATAAAGGCGCTCTCCCCGTTGGATCGTTCCGGCGCGTTATCCATCAGGCTCTCCTGGGTAAAACGGGACATGGTCTTTCTTTTGGCCAGGTTGTTCCTTTTCAGGTGCTCGTAATCCTCCAGGGACTTGAGCTGAAAGCGGGAATACTTTAATTTCAGATACTCTTCAAAACGTCTCTCCCGCTCGGCGTCTATCCCCTGGTTGATACAGCGCAGATCCAGCATATAATCAAACACGTCGTCGCTGGTAATAATCCGGCATTCCTGCCATTCATCTTCTCCCCGCACAGCCCGGCACAGCTTTACATAGTCCGGAAAGAAACAGGAACGGTTATAAGGAGAATCCCTGTCGGCCCCCAGCGTCTCGGCAATCACATTGAGAGCCGTGGTCTTGCCGCAGCCGTTTCCCCCGCACAGAATCGTCACCGGCTCAAATACCAGCCGCTCCAAACCTGCGCTTGACAAAACCTGAAAGGGATAAAAATCCGTATAACAGGTCATCTTCTGATTCAGAAAAAAGGTAAATTCCTCGTCCATATCCGGAAAGGAGAATTCGCGCAGATACATACCCCCGCCTCCAAAAATAGAAAATCCCGCTCATACAACAAAAAGGCGCCGCAAAAAAGCCTTCTCCGTACTTTTTTGCGGCACCCCCTCTGATCATCTGATTTTTATGCTTCGGTCTCGCTCTCCGTGGCTGCTTCCGTCTCCTGGGCAGTCGTCTCCTCGGCCGCTGTCTCTGTTTCCTCGGCTGCCGTCTCCTCGGCCGCTGTCTCTGTTTCCTCGGCCGCCGTCTCCTCAGCTGCGCTCTCTGTCTCCTGGGCAGCTGTCTCCTCGGCTGCGGTTTCTTCCTCTCCGGCCGTCTCGGTCTCTCCGGCTGCTCCGGACTCGTCGGTTCCGGTGGGAGCCTCCGTGGACAGAACGCCGCTCAGATCTCCCAGCGCCATGGATGTCGTATTATAATCCGGCAAGGAATTCAGATAGGCCACGCGCTCATTGCGGATTGTCACGCCGATAGCCACTGCAATCAGCGCCACAATTACGATGCCGCCGGTGATCAGGCCCACCTTGGCTGCCTTGGCCTTTTTCTTCTGCTTGGCCAGGATTTCCTTCCGATTGGCCTTTTCCTCTTTATATTTATTTACCTTTTCTACACTCATGGAATCCTCTTCCTTTCTACATTTTTGCCCATGTCCTTCTGGGACTTTTCATCTTTAAGAGTATACTACGGCAACCTGAACTTTTCAAGTCTCTCCATCGCCAAACTGCATGCGATACAGCTTTTCGTAAACGCCCTTTTTCCGCAGAAGTTCCTCATGGGTTCCGGCCTCGGCGATTCCCTCCTCCGTCAGCACCAGAATCTTCTGCGCGTTTCGGATCGTGGACAGGCGATGGGCGATCACAAAGGTCGTCCGGTTCTTGGCCAGGTGCTCCAGGGATTCCTGCACCACTCTTTCACTCTCATTGTCCAGAGCCGACGTGGCCTCGTCGAAAATCAATACCGGGGGATTTTTCAAAAACACCCGGGCTAAGGACAGTCTCTGCTTCTGACCGCCCGACAGCTTTACGCCCCTCTGGCCGATATCCGTCTCATATCCTTCCGGCAGCTCCATGATAAAATCATGGGCGTTGGCATTCTTCGCCGCTTCGATAATCTCCTCCCGGCTGGCATCCGGCTTGCCATAGCGGATATTTTCCAGAACGCTTCCGGCAAAGAGGTACACATCCTGCTGCACAATACCGATGTTGCGGCGCAGCGATTTCAGATGTATATCCCGCACATCCTTCCCATCAAAGAGCACCGCTCCCTCCGTCACGTCGTAAAAACGGGGAATCAGGCTGCACAGCGTGGATTTGCCCACGCCCGACGTGCCAACCAGGGCTACATATTCTCCCGCTTTCACATGGAGACTCAGATTTTGCAGTACGTTTTCCTGGATTCCCTCATAGTGGAAGGTCACATGGTCAAAGGTGATGTCCCCCCGCACATCGGTCAGGTCCACCGCATCCGGCTTGTCCTCGATGTCGGGCATGATATCCATCACCTCACGGAAGCGGTCGTAGCCCGACATTCCGCTCTGAAACTGCTCCGTAAAGCTGACCAGCTTCTTTACCGGGTCCGTAAATGTGGAGATATACAGGACAAAAACCACCAGGTCGGAAGCGGCAAACTGCCCTCTGGTGATTAACAGAGCCGCGGCCACCACCACAATGACCGTAATCAGATTGGTCATGGCATTGAGGCCCGAATTATAACCGGCCATATAGCGGTAGGTGTTTCTCTTGCTCTCCACAAATTTCTCATTGCCCCGATCAAACTTTTCGATCTCCACTCCCTCGCCTGCAAAGGACTTTACCACGCGGATACCCGACAGGCTGTCTTCGATCTGGGCATTGACGTCGGCGATCCTGGCCCGGTTGGTCTTGTAGGCCCGCCGCATCTTGCCGTTGTAAAAATAAGCGTAGCAGGCCATCACCGGAATCAGCGCAAAGGCCGCCAGCCCCAGCCGCCAGTTGATCTTAAGCAAAATGATAAAGGCTCCCACGAATTTCACCACGGAGATCAGCAGATCCTCCGGTCCGTGGTGCAGAAGCTCCGTAATATCAAACAAGTCGTTGGTGACGCGGCTCATCAGCTGTCCCGTTTTCTGATTGTCGTAAAAGGTAAAGGACAGCTTCTGCAGATGCTCAAATATCTCATGGCGCATATCTCTCTCGATCTTTGCGCCCATCATATGACCCCAATAGGTGATAAAATAGCTGCAGCAAAAATCCAGGGCAATGAGGGCTGCCATGACCGCCGCCAGCTTAAGGACCGTATTCAGAGCCTGAGCCGGTTCATAGTAAATCACCGTGCCGGTAATATACCGCACAATCAGGGGAATCACCAGAGCGATCGTCGCGCTTAGGGCCGCCACAATCAGATCCGCGGCAAACATTCCCCGGTACGGACGGTAATAGGAAAAAAACTTCCCCCAGTCCACAGATTTTGTCTTAGTCTGTTTTTCTTTCTGCTTATCCATTGCTGCCATTCTCCGTCTGCGTCACTCCAATATCAGTCTGGCCGCACCGTAAATGCCGGCGTCGTTGCCCAGAGTAGCCAGGCGAATCTGCGCCTGCGGCTCCTGGATATGAATATAGGAGGCATATTTGCGCTGTACCAGCTGGCGCAGATACTCTCCTGCGCGGCTCACGCCCCCGCCGATAACAAAGCAGGCCGGGTCGGTAATATGGGAAACGTAGGACATGGCCCGCCCCAGATAGTCCATGGACTTATCCGCCGCCTGCTCTGCCAGAGGATCTCCCGCCCTGGCCGCGTCAAAAACATCCTTGGCCGTGATCTTCTCCCGGCCCCGCAGAACGCTGTCCATATTGCTGGAGGCCAGCATGCGCTCCGCCACTCTGGCAATACCGGTGGCCGAAGCATACTGCTCCAGGCAGCCGTGGCCGCCGCAGTTGCAGGCTTCCTCCTCGCCCGGCTCCATGATAATATGGCCCAGCTCGCCGCCCATGCCAAAGCTGCCGTCCACCAGACGGCCGCTTTCTATAATGCCGCAGCCCAGTCCGGTCCCCAGCGTCAGTAAGGCTACGCTGTCAAAGTCCTTTCCGCCGCCCTGCCACATTTCGCCCAGAGCAGCCGCATTGGCGTCATTGACCGCCCGCACCGTGGTTCCGTCCAGGTAAGAGGGCAGCTCCTCGTTTATGTTCAAACCATATACGCCCAGATTCACCAGCGCCTCTATATAACCGTTCTTTCTCACCGGTCCGGGAATTCCCACTCCCACTCCGGCCAGTTTTTCAAGGGTAAGTCCCTCCGCCTGCACCGCCTCCCGAATGGAAGCCGCCATATCGGAATAGAGCTTTTCCTTTTTCCCCTCGGTCTGGGTGGGAATCTCCCATTTTTTCACCAGCTTGCCGTCCTCGCAGAACAGACCGAATTTTATCGTGGTGCCGCCTACATCCACGCCGATACAATATCTCATTTTCGTCCTCCCCATCCTGATTTCTGTATTTTTGCCGCCGCGCCGTCTGTCTTTTTAGTAAAGAAGGGACCTGTCCTATGGCGGCAGGCCCCTTTTATCCGAGCTGCGCAGAAGTCTCCTCTGCCAGCGTCTTTCGTGCACGGCTGACCTATGCACATTTTCTCATATTACAGATATTTTTTCAAGTCCGAAACCTTGTCAAGCTTCTCCCAGCTCAGATCCAGATCGGTGCGTCCGAAATGTCCGTAGGCAGCCGTCTGCCGGTAAATCGGACGGCGCAGGTTGAGCATCCGGATAATTCCGGCGGGACGCAGATCAAAATTCTCACGGATGATTTCTACCAGACGCTCGTCGGATACCTTGCCGGTGCCGAAGGTGTCCACCATCACCGAAGTGGGACGGGCCACGCCGATGGCATAGGACAGCTGAATCTCGCAGCGGTCGGCCAAGCCAGCCGCCACAATGTTTTTGGCCGCATAACGGGCAGCGTAGGCCGCAGACCGGTCCACCTTGGTGCAGTCCTTGCCGGAGAAGGCTCCGCCGCCGTGACGGGCGGTGCCGCCGTAGGTATCCACAATGATCTTGCGTCCGGTCAGTCCGGTATCCCCTGCGGGCCCGCCGATTACAAAGCGGCCCGTGGGATTGATATAATATTTGGTATCTTCATCCACCATGTGAGCAGGCACCACCGGATCAATAACCAGCCGGCGAATATCCTCATGAATCTGCTCCTGGCTCACCTCAGGGCTGTGCTGCGTGGAAATAACCACCGCGTCCACCCGCACAGGCTTGCCTGCCTCATCGTATTCCACCGTCACCTGACTCTTGCCGTCGGGACGCAGATAGGGCAGAGCGCCGTTCTTTCTCACCTCTGCCAGACGGCGGGTCAGACGATGCGCCAGGCTGATCGGATAGGGCATATATTCCTCGGTCTCGTTGGTGGCGTAACCAAACATCATTCCCTGATCGCCTGCGCCGATGGCCTCCAGCTCCTCGTCCGACATCAGGTTCTCCTTGGCCTCCAGCGCCCGGTCCACGCCCATGGCAATATCCGGGGACTGCTTGTCGATGGACATCATCACAGCGCAGGTATTTCCGTCAAAGCCCTTGTCGGAGCTGTCGTAGCCGATCTCCGTCACGGTCTTTCTGACGATGGCCTGCATATCCACCGACGCCTTGCTGGTGATCTCGCCCACCAGCATGATAAAGCCAGTTCCGGCAAAGGTCTCGCAGGCCACGCGGCTCATGGGGTCCTGCTCGATCAGCGCGTCCAAAATGGCGTCCGATACGGCGTCGCAGACCTTATCGGGATGTCCTTCGGTAACAGATTCAGAAGTGAATAATCTTTTCTCCATTTTTATCTCCTTGTATGCTTGTATGGTGTATTGGGTAAATGGGTAAATGTGTTAATCTATCTGGCAAACAGAGTATTATCTATCCCTGTAAGCCATTTAAACCGGTTATTACCGCAGCTTGCGGTTAAGCGTACGGATCGCCTCGATGCAGGTTCCCTCGTTTCCGTCTATATCGTAGAGCTGCCCTTCCTGAATGCGGGTATAAACCTTTACATTATCGATATAGCAGAGACTATCGGCGGTAAAGGAAAGCCCCGTTCCGCCATTTGCAAAGATCAGCTCCTGGGTTTCTCCTCCGCCGGCCGTCACGGTCTGCGTCTCGCTTCCCAGCGTCACCGTCACCTGAACCGTCTCCTCACCGTCCACCGTAAAGCGGACATAGGTCTCGCTGCCCTCGTTGGCCACGTCGTTTCGGACGGCTCCTCCCGCCGGAAGCTCGGCCTGAGCAGAGCCGTTATACTCTGTCACCGCAGCGCCTCCCTCCAGCTGCCAGCCGCTGTCTCCCAGGGCGAACTGAGGATTGTACAGCAGATTGTTTCCATAATTCTTGTAGGTCCAGACTCCGTAGCCCATGATTCTGTCCCGAAGGACGTCTGCCATAGCCACAATATAGTCGTCTACCTGATCGTCCAGCACCTGGGCATTGTGCTCAAAGCCCGGCGTGTTGTCCATGTACAGGAACTGTTCAATATAGAGAAGCTTTCCATCTGTGCTCTGGAGCACCTGGTCCAGCATCTGCTGCGACTTGGTCCATGCCTCCTCGGCCGTCAGCCGCTCCCCCTGATTGATATGTCCGATGGGCACGCCGTACATCAGAGCCGTATAGGAAGCATTCTGGCAGGAATAGGTGGCTTCATGTCCATACCAGTACGTCTCTCCGTTTTCATCATAGACCTGATCGGCATCCATGCGCACCTCCATGGACAGATCGGGAAAAATCTCCTGATTATGGGCCAGGAAGGAATTCAGCCACTGGTCAAAGAATTCGTACAAAAGCCTGAGAGCCGGCTGCGTCTGTCCCGGCATATAGATGCTTTCGTAGTCTGCGATCTCCTCCGCGTACAGGGAAGAGATTTCCTCCAGAGAATAATTCTCTCTCAGATAATCCGTATAGCCCGAAAGCTGTGCCAGCCCCACGCTTTCCTGGGTATTTCCCAATCCCATGGCGTAGCCGGTAAAGCTCCAGAAATCCTCCCAGGTCAAAAAGCCGCCGTAGAGATTGCCATGGGCGGACGCTCTTTCATAGAGCGTCTTTACATAGTCATCCCAGGCGCTCTGGACGGTCTCGTCCCACATTACTTCCCGAAACCGCTCCCTTACATCCGTGCCGTCATCCCAGTAATCCCATGTATAGCCCACCCGCAGGCTGACCCACAGGCCCTGGGCCTTCGCCGCCTCCATCACCTGATCCAGCTTTTCAAAGGCGTATTCGTTATAGGAAATCGGGTCCATCTGCGGCTGGAACTCCCGCCACGGCACCACCAGAATAATACTGTTAAAGCCGTCGTCCGCAATCTGTTTCAGCTCTGCTTCCAGATTATCGCTTTCCGTATTCCAGAAATTGACGACCCACTCATCGCTGAAATAGGTGGCCGACTTTAAATATTTCGGTTTCTGCGTAAAATCCTCCTCCCTCTGGCAGCCCGCCGCAAGCAGGCAAAGAACCGCCGCCGCAAACAGCACGGCCCGTCTGAGGATGTTTTTCCAGGGGATGTTTTTTCGTCCGTCTTTTTTTCTTCCCATATTTTTTCCTTTTCTCCGGACCATAACCGCAAAAGGCCAGGGCCGGCGCAGCATTTTTCATTTCATAGGAACGCAGTTTCCATGAAATAAAAAAGTCCGCTGTAAGCGGACTTGATATCAGGGGCATCTGTTTCAAATCCTCTTATTGTTCGACTTGCTCGCTCAGGTTGGCACCTTCCATATTCCAGGGGTTGCCGTGACTTCACAGATCCTATGTATCTCCATCACTCTGAATAAGAGAACTTCTATTTATTTTTCGGCTGCCTCTCCCCTGCCACCACCTCGCAGGTGAGAGTACGTTTATTATCATACACATTTTTCTTGGTTTGGCAAGACCTTTTATCAAAATTTTATAATATGATGCCAGAGTCCAAAGGTCCAGATCATGATAAGGCTTTCTTCATAAGTCTTTCCCCTCTCCAGAACCGCAATGTTAAAAAAATGATAAGATTCCGCCCCTTACGCAATTTTATCTGTCATTTAACTTGTAAACAGCCTTTCCATCTTCTATAATAGAAAGAGAACATTTTATGGGGAGGTAAATTATGTATCAAATCAAAAACTTTACCGATAACGACGACGTCAAAGTCATCTCTGAGCTGGGTCCCTTCAAAGTGGCCGAATATCAGCGCGACTTAAGCGTAACGCCGAATTCCGCCATCACCGCTTATTACAGCTCCGAAATGAACGTCAGAAAACGTCAGCTGATCTGCGATCTGAGCAAGGCCAACATAACAATTCAGGCCGGCGCCATGCAGTGGATGCTGGGCAATGTCAACGCCACCACCGGCGTAAAAGGAGTAGGCGACTTTCTGGGCAAGGCTATGCGAGGCAAAGTTACCGGAGAATCTGCAATCAAGCCGGAGTACACCGGAGACGGTCTCCTGGTACTGGAGCCCACCTACAAGCATCTGATTCTGATGGATACGGCCAGCTGGGGCGGTTCCGTAGTCCTGGATGACGGCCTGTTTTTAGCCTGCGATTCCAGCCTGAAGCATAAAGCGGTCATGCGGTCCAATCTTTCCTCCGCCGTGGCCGGCAGTGAGGGACTCTTCAACCTGAGCCTCAATGGAAACGGCGTCTTCTGCATCGAATCCGAGTGCCCCAAGGAAGAACTGATTGAAATCACCCTGCAAAACGACGTGCTGAAAATTGACGGAAACTATGCCATAGCCTGGAGCACTTCTCTGGGCTTTACGGTGGAACGCTCCGGCAAGAGCCTTATTGGCTCCGCAGCCTCCGGCGAAGGCCTGGTCAACGTATACCGCGGCAGCGGCAAGGTGCTGATGATGCCCACCGCCAAGATGCCCAACATCTGATCCCGCGTCTGAGTCTGCAACTGATTTCGGATTTACATCTGATCCTGGATTTGCATAACATTCAGGGGAGCCCCGCCGCCCGGCGATGGCTCCCCTGTTTTCATTTCATTATTTATTATCCATATTTGTTATCCGAATCCAAACGGCTATCCGTCATGACCGCCTGTCCTGCGCCGATTTTGGCGCCGGCCGGCAGCCTCCGCCGAAACGCTCTCAGCTGATCATGCTGAGCCGGAACTTCTGTACATCCTTGTCGGTTTCAGCCAGGCGGATCTCCGCTCCCAGCTCCTGAAGCTTCTCCACAAACCGCTCATAGCCGCGCATAATGTATTCCACATCCTCCACCACGCTGCAGCCATCGGCAGCCAGACCGGCCAGCACCAGGGCGGCCCCTGCGCGCAGATCCGGCGCGCAGACCTCTGCTCCGGTGAAACGCGTCACTCCATCGATCACGGCGATGTTGCCCTCCACCTTTACATTGGCCCCCATACGGGCCAGCTCATCCATATATTTAAATCGATTCTCGAAAATACTCTCCGTCACAATGCTGGTGCCCGTAGCCAGAGCCAGGGCCACCGAAATCTGCGGCTGCATATCCGTAGGGAAACCGGGATAGGGCAGAGTCTTGACCTTGGTGTGATTCATACGGGTCTTGGCCACTACGCGAATCGCATCGTCAAACTCGGACACCTCACAGCCCATCTCCATAAGCTTGGAAGTAATAGCTTCCAGGTGCTTGGGAATTACGTTGCGCACCGTCACATCGCCCTTGGTAATCGCAGCGGCCACCATATAGGTACCGGCCTCGATCTGATCGGGAATAATGGAATACTCCGTTCCATGGAGCTTTGGCACGCCGGCAATACGGATCACATCCGTACCGGCTCCCTTAATATTGGCCCCCATGCTGTTCAGCATATTGGCCACGTCCACCACATGGGGCTCCTTAGCCGCATTCTCAATGATGGTGCTGCCCTCCGCCAGGGAGGCCGCCAGCATAATATTAATCGTAGCGCCTACAGACACCACATCCAGATATACATGACCTCCGGTCAGACGGGAAGCTTCGGCATTCACCATGCCGTACTCCACCACCGTAGTGGCTCCCAATGCGCGAAACCCCTTCAGATGCTGATCGATGGGACGGCTGCCGATATTGCAGCCTCCGGGCAGAGCCACACTGGCTCTTCGGTATTTTCCAAGCAGGGCGCCCAGCAGATAGTAGGAGGCGCGAATCCTCTTGATATATTCGTTGTTAACAGTAACGGAACCGATGCTGCGCGCGTTGATCTTTACTGTGTGCTTATTGACCCGCTCCACCACCGCTCCAACCTCCTGGATTGCCTCCAGAAGTACATTGATATCTCGAACGTCCGGCAGATTCTCGACGGTCACTGTCTCGTCCGTCATAATAGCAGCCGCCAGAATTCCCAGCGCGGCGTTTTTGGCTCCCCCGATAACGACCTCTCCCACCAGGGGATTGCCGCCTTTCATCACATATCTCATAAGCCACCTCAGCTTAAATTCTATTATTCTTTTTGGCCGGCACACCCCTATTTTGCAGGCTCTCGTCGCTTCCTGCCTATTTACGTCCAATTCTGTTTCAGCACAGGCCCGGCGCCGTACAGGGTTATTATATACCAAATGCAGCCCATTTGTAAACGATTTTTCATTTTTCCGCCCCCGGACGTAAAAAAAACCTTTAAAAAACTTTTATAAATCTTAAAGAAATCCTTGCAAAAATATGCTACATTTATGATAGATTATAAGACAGAGAAAAAGAAACGGCGACATCAGACAACTGGAGAAACGTCTGACGCAGTCAATACTAAGAGGGAAAGAAAGCTATGAAAATTTTAATTACTACAGATTTATATGTGACCGACACCAACGGGGTCGTAACTTCTGTCCGAAATCTGCGGGAAGAATTAGTTAAGAGAGGCCATGAGGTCCGCATTCTGACCCTGTCATCCAATTTAAAAAGCCGGCGCGAGGACTACGTCTACTACATCAAGTCCATTCCGCTGGGCGTCGTCTACCCCGATGTGCGCATGCCGGTTTCCTACCATAATGCTTATATACGGGAGCTGATCGAATGGAAGCCGGACGTCATCCACAGTCAGTGCGAATTTTTCAGCTTTCAGTTTGCCAGACATATTGCCAAGGCTACCGGCGCCCCGCTGATTCATACCTATCATACGCTCTACGAGCAGTATGTAACCTATGTCATTCCCAGCAAACGGCTGGGCCGGCGCATGGTCGCCACGCTTTCCCGCAAACGGTTAAAGCATGTGGATACCGTAATCGCTCCTACCCGCAAGGTAGAGAATGCCCTGCGCCGCTACGGACTGCGCAATCCCATAGCAGTGGTTCCCAGCGGAATATCCATCGACCGCTACCGCCACCGTCTGACGGCGGAGGAGAGAGACCGCAGGCGCAGGCAGCTGGGTATCCCTGCCGACCACCAGGTCCTGATCAATCTGGGCCGTCTGGGCACGGAGAAAAACCTGAGCGAACTGATGGAGCTCTTCGCCGCCGTCCTGACCGTCAACAATCAGCTTACCTTCCTGATTGTGGGAGACGGACCGGCCAGGGAACAGCTGGAAAGACAGGCCAAGGATCTGGGAGTCTCCGATCATGTGATATTCACCGGCATGGTTCCTCCTACGGAGGTACAGAACTACTATCAGCTGGGCGATATTTTCGTCAGCGCCTCCACCAGCGAGACCCAGGGACTGACCTACATAGAGGCAGCCGCCAACGGCCTTCCTCTGGTCTGCCGGCAGGACCCCTGCCTGGACGACGTAATTGAAGAAGGCGTCAACGGCTACGAGTATACCGCCTCCGAAGAATTTATAAAGGAGATCAACTCCATTCTGTGGAATCCCGACTGGCGCCGCGCCGCCAGCCGTTCCAGCGAGGAGATCGCCGCCACCTTTGACAAGAGCCGCTTCGCTGAGGTAGTGGAGGATATCTACGAAAGCGCTCTGGGATGAAGCTCACCTGCCATTCAGGTAAGCCAGTACTCCCAGGTGGATCGCCCAGGCCAGTTTTTCCTGGTATCCCTCATCCCCCAGCTTCTCCGCCTCCTCCCAGTTGCTCAAAAAACCGCACTCCACAATGGCGGTGGGGCAGGAGGTATGCAGCAGCAGATAATATTCTGAGTTTGCCTTGGCCTGGCGCGTATTCTCCTCGCCGATCACACTTCGTAAGCTCGCCTCGATCTGCTCCGCCAGGCTGCGTCCTTCCTCGGAACCGGTGTAGTAAAATACCTGGGCTCCCTTTACCGATTCGTCATGATAGCTGTTCTGATGAATGCTGATCACCAGATCTGCCTGACTCTCCCCAATCAATTCACAGCGGGCCTTCATATCGGCCCGCTTTTTGTTGGTGTCGCTGTCCTGATACAAGCCATGGTCCTCCTCACGGGTCAGAATCACCGTCACATCCGCAGCCTCCAGCACTTCCTTCAATTTATAGACCAGACTCAGATTGATATCCTTCTCCAGCGTACCGTCCACGCCCACTTTGCCCGGATCGTTTCCCCCGTGCCCGGCGTCCAGCACCACCACATAGCCTGTACTCTCCGCCGATACTACCAAATCCTGATTTAGCCGGTAAAAGATCAGGGCTGTCATCAACACCATGAACAGCCCCATAAACAGCTCCAGCATCCCTTTTCGCATAGAATTCCATCCGATATTTCCTTATGACAATATATGCAAAAAAACAGGCCCCATTCCTATCCGAAAAATGGGAGCCTGTCTCCTTTGTCGATATTGCGTTTACCGGTTCATATATGCCTCAATCTCAGGCCAGACGTCCGAGGACTCCAGACCCAGCTTCCAGAAGGCAATGCCGCCCAAATCATAAGAGGCAGTCAGATCCAGCTTTGCCTGCAGCGAAGTGGCGTCTTCCAGCCAGATGCGGTACAGAGAACCGTCCTGTTCATATTCCCCATAATACTGCCCCGTTTCGCTGTTCCAGTTCAGCTGGGCTCCTCCGTCCTCCAGAAGAGACCTGGCCCGGTCCATCCCCACCGCCGTGGAGCTCTTTACATATTGAGCCGCCAGGGGATCTTCTCCCGCAGGCACCTGTACGCTGGCGTCAAACTCCCACACTCTGGTGTAGAAGGGCATGGCGTTGATCAGCTTATTCTGCGGCACCTCCAGCAGAGTATTCTCAATACCCGACTGGACAAAGGGCAAAGATGCAGTGGAGCCGGCATCCGAGGTGCTCCAATGCTCGTCATACCCCATCACAATCACATAATCCGCCACAGCCGCCTGCTCAGCCCTGTCATAAAAGCTGGTGCCGGAGGTCGGTACATAATTGTCTACAGAGAGCACCAGGCCGTTCTGCCGGCAGGCCACCGAAAGCTCCCTGATAAACTGCACAAAGTGAGGGCCCACATCGGCTGTCAGACTCTCAAAATCAACATTGATTCCGTCCAGGCCGCAGTCCAGGGCCGCCTGGGTCAGATTCTCCACCAAAGCGGTTCTGGTGCTGGTTCTGGAGAGCACCTCATAGGTGCTGACATCCTTATTAAAATTATCGATCAGCCCCCAGACCTCCAGACCTCTCTCATGAGCCGTCTCCACATAGGATGTATCAGCCAGAGAGGTGAAATTGCCCTCGTTGTCACTGAGAGAAAACCATGTGGGAGCTATGGTATTCACCCCGCGGGCCTCCTCCAGCAGAGAGGAAAGGTCATTATTATCGTCTGATGAAAAAACCTGATGCCAAACCAGACAAATGTCATAATCCTTCGTCAGGCTGGTATACTCCGGCTCCACAAAATCAGAGGTATACTCCGTCACCGTTTCCCCGCTCAGAGTGTCATTGCGTACATAACCGATAAATCCGTTCTCCGTACGCACCTGGCTCCACTCGTCCATGGAATCAAGAATCTCCACCTGCGCGCCTGCGGTTACATCCGTCACAATCTCACTCTTGATACCGCCCAGTCTGCGGACCTGCGTATCCTCAAGAATCTGCGCCTGCCGTCTTGTACCTTCCGAATCATCGATGTAGAGCCGTCCCGGCGCCTCGAAGAACTGAAAGCTTTGATCGGTAAAATGACTGACAAAAGTAACAGAAACATAACAGGTCCCGTCCTGCTCATACCAGACCGGAGCCGTCTTTCCTTCTGTATTTTCCAGATCCGTCACATCCGAAAGGGCAGTCCCTTCCGCCGCCTGCACCACGCGGTCCGGCAGCGCATAGAGCAAAAGCCGTTCCCGCTCATCGATATACACTTTCTTATTCAGCGACGAGGACACATAGGAGTAGGACAGATAAACCTCTCCCTCGTGAATCTTCGCCTTTTCTTCCGTCAGCAGGTCGTCCACAATCACCGCAGCCTCATCCTCAGCGGTAATCTGAAACAATTCATTAAGATCCGCCCGTTCCGTGGACGGGGTGTAACGCTCTCGAATATATCCCAAACCGGCAACGACACAGATAATCGCAATCAGTACGATAGCAATAATCGCCGGTATCCATCTTCTGGGTATGTTTCTCATAAAAGCCCTCCATTTTTCATCGGCTCATGCTTGCAGAAAACATTGTAGCATAGATGCAACGGACTTTCAATGGGACAAAACCTTAAGATAGTGTTATGGCAAAAGAAAAACCGGCCGTCTTTGCGCAAATTCTCCTGGTTTATCCGTACCTGCCGCAGGGACTCTCTCAGCCGCTTTTTACCCGGTCAAAATTGAGACGGACAATGTAGTCGTCTTCATCCGTTATAAAATCACACATATACTCCCCCTTCTCCCTGACTGCACAGATCCTCGCAATATCCTCCAGCGGAAGGCGGATATCCTCCAGTGTGATCTCCACGCCGGCCCGCTGATACCGTCTCAACTGTTCCATAAGTGGAATCTCTTCCCCGCCTTGTCCTTTCTGCGGACAGTCTCCGGGCCTTTTTATCATTCGTATCACCTCCGACGCTCAAATGGTACGAGAAATTCATAAGCTGCAACACATCTCCTCTTAACCATTTCCCACCTGGGATTTGTCTTCCTCTGTGTGTTCATCTTATTTCCTTTTTTCTGACGATTCAAGCAGACGGCGGGAAACAGTTTGTTTCCGTTCAGAAAAGTGAGGATTCTTCCAGATTTGCCATATATAATTTTATCTTTCTTTTACTTTACATTCCCGATGCCTTTGGGTATACTATGTAAATGATGTATCTGCTTGATGTATCTGCTTGATGTCTCCGCTTCACGCAGCTACGGTTCCATGTGAAAGTCCGATAGAGATAGGAAGTGATCTTTTGAAAATAGAACGAATCAGTGAAAATCAAATCCGCTGTACCCTGAGCCGTGCAGATCTGGCCGAGCGGCAGATCGAGCTTGGAGAGCTGGCCTACGGCAGCGAAAAGGCCCGCCGCCTGTTTCACGAAATGATCGAAGCGGCCGCCGATGAGGTCGGCTTTGACGTGGATAATGTACCTCTGATGGTAGAGGCCATCCCTCTGTCTATGGACAGCATTATGCTGATCGTCACCCGCGTCGAGGACCCTGACGAGCTGGACACCCGGTTTTCCCGGTTTTCTCCCTACACGGAGGATGAATGGGAGGAGAACAGCATCCCTTCCGAACTGGCCCGCGGTCTTTTGGAAGGAGCCGGCCTTGTCAATGAGGAGCTTCCCGCTTCCGCTCCGAATACAGAAGTTTCTGCCGCCCAGCCTGACGTTCTGGAGTACCGTCTGTTTGCCTTTTCTTCTCTGGATCTGGCGGCCGAGGCTGCCGGCGCGGTACGGGGAGCCGTTCAGGTTCACAGCAGCCTCTACAAACACCCCGACGACGGGCAATATTATCTCTGCGTGTTTTCCTCAGGAAACGCCGATGCCTTCCGCCGTATCTGCAACACCCTTTCCGAATACGGAATTCCCAAAAAGGACAGGGGAGGCACCCTGGCCTACTGTCAGGAACACGGCGAGACAATCATCGCAAGCCGGGCTTTGGATAAGCTGACAAAGCTGGCCTGAGGCAATCGGCCCGTCGATTCGCCGGAAATACGGAAATACAATACATCAAAAAAGAGGACGGTCCTCCGCATACAAAGAGCGGTGAGCCATCCTCTTTTCATTTCTCATTTTCTGCGCCGCAGGAGGTCTCTCCTCTTTGCCTGCGCTTTTGTCTGTGCTTTTATGCTTCTTTTACCGCAAAATACTCATTGACGGCAGCCAGAAGTGCGTCGGGGTCGATGCCGTGCACAAAAGCAGCCTCCTCCAGAGACTCAGCCTGGGAAGCGGGGCAGCCTACGCAGTGCATGCCTGCGCCCATCAGAACCGGAGCCACACCGGCATCCAGCTGTAAAAGCTCGCCAATCAGCATATCCTTCGTAATGGTCATATGAACTCCTCCTAAAAGACTTGTTTCATTCCTGCGCATTTGATGATATCATGAAATTCCTGCAAACGCAAGAGGTCCGCTGCCTTATTATTTGTCTTGTATCTCTTTTTATACTTGAATTCCCGTTTTTTTTGTAATACAATGAATGCAAGCGAAGACGCTTAATTTATCAGCATTTGAAGGAGGATTTCAGTATGGCTTACAAAATTTCTGATGCCTGCATTTCCTGCGGCGCATGTGCAGACGGATGTCCCGTAGGCGCTATCTCCCAGGGCGATGACAAGTACGTAATTGACGCTGACACCTGCATCGATTGCGGTGCCTGCGCTTCCACCTGCCCGGTAGGCGCTCCTGAGGCTGAGTAATCTGCTGTAAATCCCCCGCCGAACGGCTGGTCAGACAGGCAGGCGAGCTGCCCGGCTATACAGACAATCGGCGAGCATACACAGATGATAACGGCCGCGTAATGATTGAGACAAAAGACAGGTGAACCTCACCTGTCTTTTGCTTTGCCGTCTTTGCTTTGGCTCTCTCTGGTTTTGCTTTCTCCGTTTTCCTTCTCCCGCTTTTTTCGTATGCGCTCTCGAAATTCCCCGGCCGTGCAGCCTTCAAATCTGCGAAACAAACGGTAAAACTGACTGGCTCCCGCCAGCCCCACCATCTGCGCGATTTTTTCCATTTTATAATCCGTCTCCGCCAGCAGCTCCTTGGCCTTGTCTATCCTTCTGCGGTTCAGATACTCCGGCACGCTGACGCCTACCTCTTCATTAAACCGGCTGCTTAAATATTGCGGAACCACCCCCAAAGCCTCCGCAATTTCCTTTTGTGTGATTCCCTCATGGTAGTGCCGGTGAATGAACTGAAGGGCCTCCCGCGTCACGTCGTGATAGCCGCCGGCCCTCATCTTTACCTCCTGGGCCAGCGTCAGCGCCCGTTCCGACATCTGCCGCTCCAGCGCGTTAATATCGGGCAGGCATTCTATATCCTGAAAATATTCTGCCTTTGATTCAATTCGGTAAGCGTCCTCGATCTGAAGAAACATATTTTCGATCTGAGCGGTCACCTCCCGGCAGATCCCCATATCCATCCCCCGCCGGATATCGCCGAATATATCCTGCACAGCCCTTTCTGCCGCGTCCTGCCCCGTCCACACAATCTCTTTTTCCAGCCTCTTGATCTTTTCGCCGATTACCGGACGATTCACCTCATGACGGCGGCTCTCATACCACTGCCAGTCGATCACCCCCGGCTTCATCTCAAAAAAATCCAGTCCTTTTATGTACAGCAGACGCTCAAACCAGGTCTCCACCTGGCTGTAACCGCTGATTCTCTCAGATTTTGCCGTAATCGCAAAGAATCTGCCGTCTCCCTGCAATACATGCTCCTTCAAAATTTCTTCCACCGTCTCCTGTACAATCCCGGCGGCCTCGTCAATTCCCTTGCCCTCTTTGGATGTGACCAGAAAACACAAATCGTCGGTCATATCGTGATAAAAAGAGTCCCCATCGAAACCCAGGGCCTGCAGCTTCCCTCTTGTCCTCTGGTTCAGCATGGGCGCAATTCCATAATAACGGTATTTCCCCTCCGGCAGTTGTTTTAAAACACGGCTTCGCAGACCGGTCAGCAATATGTAGCAATCAGAAAAGTCAAAATGCAGGTCGATTTCCAGATCTTTCAGCTCGCTGTACATCAGCCTCTCATCCATACCGCAGGCGATTTTATTGAGAAGTCTCATCCTAGAATACACAATCCTCTTCTGCTCTTTTTGTATATCCCAGGAATACACCGGTTTTTCCATTCTACCTCCTGATATAAGCTTATATTTTATCTCCTGACACAGCCACAAGGGCGTCCCGGAACTGCTGCTCCGGGGCACCCTTTTAACATCGGCTTTTCAAAAATTTAGGAGTCCATTATCCTGGATTTCATCATTCTGAATCCCTTCATTCTGGAATCCATTGCTCCGCTTTATTCTGCGGCCCGCGCAGCTGCATTTCTTCCGGCTGTCCGGCCGAAAGCCAGACCCATGGCCAGGGAGCTGCCGCCGCAGATATAATCGCGGTAATAAAATTCGCCGTTGGCGCATTCGCCTGCCGCATACAGGCCGGGGATCGATGTTCCGTCCGGACGCAGCACCTCCGAATCCAGATTGATCTGAGGGCCGCCGTAGGTACCGGTGTTGCCTTCAAAAATCCGGCACATATAGTAGGTGCCCTCTTCCAGAGGCTGAATATTGGGATTGCCAAAATCCTCGTCCACCCCATTCTGCGCCATCTCATTCCAGCGCGCAACGGCAGCCTCCAGATTTGCCCCGTCCACGCCCAGCTGTCCGGCAATATCCTCCAGGCTCTCGCCCTTGAATACCACTCCATCGGCTGCTGCAGCATCCAAGGCCTCCAGCGTTGCCGCATCCTGGTTTCCGTCAATCAGCACGTAGAACACATGGCCTTCCTCCGCTGCCATGGCTGCCTTTTCCTTCTCGGCCGTCACCGTCTCATTCACAAAACGCTCCATATTTCCATTCAGTTCAATGGCGCGCCCTTCGGAACGGATCGAAGCCACATCCGCACCATATCTGGACACTCCGTCAATGGAATTCCAGGCAGGCATGGTATAGCCGGGTCCCACAATCTGAGCGCCGGCGCTCAGGGCCAGCGTAATCGCATCACCGGTATCGCCGGCATTTGCTCCCGCCGGACGGGTCCCCTCACCGTAAGGGGCATACTCATGAAGCATTTCCGTGCTGTTGTCAAAGCCGCCCGTTGCCAGTACGACGCCGCCCCGGGCCGTAATCGTATAAATGGTGTCCTTGCTCTCCGCAATTACGCCGGTTACCTCTCCGTCCTCATTGATAATCAGCTCCGTTACCGGCGTGTCCGTCATCGTCACGCCGCCCAGCTCCTCAAACTTGGAATTCATCGTCTGCACTACGGTATAACCGCCGTTGGCCAGTTTGTTACCAGTACCGTCGTCGGGACGGTGGCTCCATTCCTTCTCCGAATCTCCGCCAGTTCCCAGTACGGCCTCCCAGCCCATATCCATCAGCCATTTCACATTTTCACCGGACTGCTGCGTAACGAACAGAAGCTGATCGTAATTGACCATCTCCTCGCCTCTCTCATACCACCAGTCGGCAATCTCGACGGACTCGTCGCCGCGCTCTTCATTTAACGGACTCATCGTAGCCATAATGGCGCCGCCGGAGGCATTGGTTGTTCCGCCGATGATAGAGCATTTTTCAAGAAGCAGCACATCCGCCCCTTCTTCCAGAGCCTGCAAAGCAGCCGCCTGACCGGCCACACCGGAGCCAGCTACTACCACGTCCACAGTCAGCTCCTGCTGCTGCTTGGTTTCGGGCGCGGGCACCTCCGCCTCAAAGATTGCCGGATCTGCCTGTGCCTGCTCCAATATGGATTTCAGAGCCGACTTAAAGCCCGCCGTGGATATGGTAGCTCCGCTGACATTGTCGATGTTGACCGTCTGCGCCTCCAGGACCCTCTCCTTTGCCACTTCCAGTCCAACTCCGCCGATCCCGGCCGTTTCGCTGTGGGTAATCTCTATATCGGCAATCGATCCGTTCTCTACCACAGCCTCCACGGTAATCGTTCCGTGATAGCCCTCCGCCTCGCCGGTATAGGTTCCGTCTTTAATGGTAACTCCTTCTGTCTCCCCAGTCTCCTGCACTGTGGTCTCCGCCTCAGTCTCAGCCGCCTGTGTCTGCGCCTGGGTGGCCTGGGAAGGGCTGCTGCACCCCGCAATTCCCAGCATAGCGGCCATGCACAGAGCCAGCAGTCTCCATTTCATTTCCCTTTTCATTGTTCCTGTTCTCCTCACTTTTATTGTTTTTTCTTATTGTCTTTTTTTTGACGTCTGCGTTATGAGTATAGCAAGGAGAAGTTTCCTCTTCAAGAAACAATAATTCACATGGATTTCTAAAATTCGCATCGCTCTGGTTCGCCGTACAAAGAATTACGGCGGCCCGTTCTCAGTCTATGGTCAATATATGTGATCAATATATGGTTGTTTTACGGCGGCGCTGAAAAAGGCGGCGCCTTTTTCTGGTCTGGGAAACCACAGGCAGGCGGGTTACCTTGGTGGCTGCGGCCTCCTTCTCGGCCTTGACCGGCTTTAGCTTTTTGCGGCGGCGGGTCAGGGCCTCGTCAAGCTTGCGGAAATGCTCTTCCAAATGTTCCTCATTCTCCCGCATCAGATAGTTCATTTCCTTGACTACCTTGTCCCCCACCCGGTCGCTGACCTCCCGTCCCAGGCGCTCGTTGTTGTTGCGCAGAGCCTCCGTTACAATATCGTAGACAATGCTCTCAAACTCCACCAGCCGTTCTCCTCTCAGCCGTGCCGCAGCCTGCTCCTTCTCCTCTGTCAGGGCCACCGCAGGCTTGTCCAGCTGCTCTCCGGTCCCCTTGCCGCTTATCCCTCTTTCTGATGCGCTCATCTCATCCTCCCCTGATTCTATCTGCCTTTCATCCTGCAACAGCTTCTCTCTGCGTGCAGCCGCAGCCCGCGCCAGACTCTCCTTAATGGCTCTCAGCTGGTAGCCCTCCGCCTTCATCTCCTTTATGTGATTAAAAATTTCTATATGCTCTTCCGTATAGTATCGATGCCCCAGCTCGTTCCTTGGTATCTCCAGCTCCAGTTCTTCTTCCCAGTACCGCAATACATGTGCTTCCACGCCTGTCTGACGGGCCGCTTCCGAAATCAGATATCTGGCCACGTTCCCTACGCTCCTTTCCTTATGATTGCCCAGGTTCTTTTGAAAATCGGATATACCTGCTGAATCTACCAATCTATGATTGTAATTTTTTTACAATTCCGAGTATAGCAAAAAAAAGACAGGAATGCAAGAGTTTTCTCACATTCCTGTCGCCATTCGTCTTTATAAAATTCCAGCCCCGCAGTCTGTCATTCCTCGCCGGGATTTCTCCTCCTCATCTGTTCCTCACGGCTCATATTGACAAACTTGGTGAACTCCGGCAGCCACACCAGATTCACTGTGCCGATGGGGCCGTTTCTCTGTTTGGCAATAATCACCTCAGCAATGTTCTTGTCCGGCGAATCCTTGTTATAATAATCGTCACGGTAGAGAAACATCACCACGTCGGCGTCCTGCTCGATGGCCCCGGATTCTCGAAGATCCGACAGCATGGGCCGGTGATCCGGACGGGATTCGCAGGCGCGCGACAGCTGAGAAAGAGCCACTACAGGGGCGTCGATTTCTCTGGCCAGAGCCTTTAACGCACGGGAAATATCCGATACCTCCTGCTGACGGCTGTCGCTTTTGCCGCTGCCGCTCATCAGCTGCAGGTAGTCGATCATCACCATATCCAGACCGAATTCCAACTTGAATTTGCGGCATTTGCTCCGAAGCTCCGCTATGGATATACCCGGCGTATCATCGATAATCAGCCGGGAATTTCCGATCATTCCCACGCTCTCCACCAGCTGGCTCCATTCGCTGTCCGTCAGATCTCCCGTACGCAGGGACTGAGAGGCAACCCGCGATTCCATGGAAAAAAGACGGTTCATCAGCTGCTCTTTGCTCATCTCCAGGCTGAAAATAGCCACGCTGTAATTCTTCTTAAAGCAGGCGTACTGCGCTATATTCAAAACAAAAGCCGTCTTGCCCATGGAGGGGCGGGCGGCTACCAGCACCAGGTCCGACCGCTGCAGACCGGAGAGACGATAGTCCAGATCGGTGAAACCGGTGGGAATACCGGTAACGCTGCTTTTGAGCTTGGCCGCCGCTTCGATTCGGTCCAGAGTGTCCAGAGCGATCTGGCGAACCGGAACAAAATCTCCGGAGCCCTGCCGCTTCAGCAGTTCAAAGGTGGCTTTTTCCGTATATTCCAAAATATCCTCCACCTTGTCCTTGCCGGCATAGCAGGTGGATGCAATCTCCTCATTCAGCCGAATCAGCCGGCGCAGCAGAGACTTCTCGTAGACAATCTGCGCATAGTAGCGGATATTGGCCGAGGTGGAAACCGCATTCATCAGCCCCAGAACGAATTCCGGGCTCCCCACCTCCTCCGGTATATCCTTCTGTCTGAGCCGGTCCTGGACCGTCACCAGATCCACAGGCTTGCCCTCCTGATACAGCTCTACCATGGCCTCAAACATTACGCCGTACTGCCGCTCGTAGAAATCATCCTTTGTAATGATCTCCGAGGCTGCCAGCACCGCCTCCTTATCCATCAGCATAGAGCCGATGACCGACTGTTCCGCCTCCGTACTGTGGGGCAGCACCCGTTTAATCAGTGCATCTTCCATTTTTGTCTCCCGTCTTCCCTTCCGTCTGTATCTGCCGGCGGCCGGTTTTAAGGCTGCCCCGGATTTACTGTGCCCGTTTTACTGACTTACTGCGCCCGGATTTACTGTACTCGGATTTACGGTATCCGGACCGATATCCTGCGGGGCCGTCACAGAGCGGCTACCAGCACCTTTACCTGGGCTGTTACCTCTGGATGCAGTTTTACATGCACCGTATACTCTCCGGCGTCCTTTATAGGACTGTCGAGGACGATCTTCTTTTTGTCAACCTCCTGGCCCAGATCCCTTGCTATTGCCTCTGCTATCTCCTTGGTGGACACAGAGCCAAAGGCCTTTCCGCCGGCTCCCATCTTTACCGCCACCTTTACCGGACCCGCCTGGAGCTTTTCTGCCAGCTCCTTTGCCGCAGCCAGAGCCTCGGCCGCCTTCTTGTCGGCATGGGCCTTCTGGAGCTTCAGATCATTGAGATTTTTAGCCGTGGCCTCCACCGCCAATTTTCCGGGCAGCAGCTTATTTTTGGCATAACCGTCCTTTACATTGACCACATCGCCCTTTTTTCCCAGGGTCTTTACATCCTGCAACAATACTACCTGCATATCAGATATCTCCTTCCTCTTCCATCTTTGAAACTGTAGCTTTGACCAGCTCCCTGGCATCCTGCACGGAGCAGTCCCGAAGCTGTGCGCCGGCGATGGTCATATGGCCGCCGCCGCCAAACTTCTCCATTATTACCTGAACATTGACCTCGTCAATGGATCTGGCGCTGATATAAATCACGCCGTTGTACTGCGTCAGCACAAAGGATGCTTTTACGCCCACGATATTTAGCAGCTCGTTGGCCGCCTGCGCTCCCACCACGGTGGGACTTTCCAGGCCCTCCGAAGGGCAGACGGCGATGGCAAAGGCCTTGTCAAAGATCTCCGCCGTGCTGACCGCAGCCGCCTTGGCCTTATAATCGTCCATATTGTCCCGCAGAAGCTTTCTCACACGCACCACATCGGCTCCGCTGCGCCGCAGGAAGGCCGCGGCCTCAAAGGTGCGCACGCCGGTCTTGTTGACAAAATTGTTGGTATCCACCACAATGCCGGCATACATAATATCTGCCTCGGCCGGACTGATGCGCAAATCATCGTCCACATACTGCAGAATCTCCGCCACCAGCTCACAGGTGGAGGAAGCATAAGGCTCCACATAGGACAGCACCGCATTGTCCAGCCGCTCCGCCATCTGCCGGTGATGGTCTAACACCACGATATTGCTCCCCTTGGTCAGAATCCCCGGACACTCCGTGTAGGAGGGGCGGTTCACGTCCACCACCACCACCAGGGTCGACGAATCCGCCATCTCCATAGCCTGTTCGCCGGAAATCAGCAGCGGCTCCTCCGTCTCCATCTGCGACTGCACGCGGTCCAGCATCGGCGTCAGCAGAGGCGTCACCGTGTCGGCCACAATATAGGACTTTTTGCCCAGGGTAAAGGCGATCCGATGGATTCCCACCGCGCCGCCAAAGGAATCCACATCCCCGATGCTGTGTCCCATAATCAGCACCTTCTCGCTGCTCTCAATCAGCTCCCGCAGGGCGTGGGCCTTGACGCGGGCCTTGACGCGGGTGTTCTTCTCCATCTGCTGGGATTTGCCGCCGTAATAGCGGATACTGTCCCTCTCTTTGATTACGGCCTGGTCGCCGCCGCGGCCCAGAGCCATATCGATGGCAGCTCTGGCATAATCGTAATTCTTGCTGTAGCTGTCGGCCCCCATGCCCAGACCAATACTCAGGGTCACAGACATGTCGTTGCCGATGCTGACCGTCTTTACATCCTCCAGCAGGCCAAACTTGTCCTCCTGCATATCCGCCACATACTTTTTCTTCAGAAGAACCAGGTATTTGTCCTTCTCGATCTTTTTAATCAGGCCGTCCAGCTTGGTCACGTAGCGATTGATCTTGCGGTCGATCAGAGCCATCAGCAGAGAACGGCGCACTTCCTCGATACTCTCCAGCACCTCGTCATAATTATCCAGGTAAATCAGACCTACCACCAGTTTTTCATTTTCGCGCTCCGTCTTAAAGAGTACCTGCTCCGTCTCGTCAAACAGATACAGCGCGTAGATTCCGCCCTTCTCATTGCGCAGCCCCAGCATGTCCGCTGCGGCCGCCTCCTCGGGGACATCGACATTTTCAATCTCCAGCCGATAATAACGGTCATCGAGACGGATATGACGAATATATTCGTTCTCCTTTAACGGAAAATCCTTCTCCTTGACCTCCGGGATCACCGACCACAGCGGCTTTCTCCCTCCCCGATCCAGCGGAAGCTGCTTCCACAGCCTGTCGTTGCCCCACAGCACCTTGCCAGATGCGTTTATAACGCCGCAGGCCGCCGGCATATTGCACAAGAGCTGGTGCTGAATCCGGGCGTTATCCGCAGTCAGATTCAGAATATCCTGGCGCAGGCCGTTTCGTCTGTACCACAAAAGCGCCCCCGCGGACGCGGCGCACAGTATCGTCAGCGGGAGCATCACCAAACCGGCGTCTCCCCCTACAAAAAACATCACCACGTTCATCACGGCCACCGCAATGGCAAAATACAGCGGCCACCCCAGATATTGTATCGTTCTTCCCTTTAATTTTTCTCTGCTATTCATATATGCCTCCCGGCGTTTATGCACGTCACCAGCTGCGGCCCCATCCGGCCGCACGCCATATTACACCTATTGTGCCCAGTATAGCAGATTTGCGCCTATTTTTCCACAAAAATCGAAAGCCCCGTATTTCTTTTGCCAAAATACGGGGCCCGTTATCAGCCGATTGCCGCCGGAATCATCCGTTTATCCTCTTGAATCATCGGATTATCCTTTGATTTCTCATCCCTGCTTTCGCACCACGCCCATGACGGCCCTTGCAAGGCCTCCCTGTACGTTGGAACCGGTGACCTCCCCGGCCGCCTGCAAAATCTTCTCCTGGGCGTTTCCCATGGCCACCGCATGACCCGCCGCACGGAACATGGACAGATCGTTCTCGGAATCGCCAATGGCCATAACCTCGGACCGATCCAGCCCCAAATGGCTGCACAGAGCCGTCAGCGCGCTCCCCTTGGAAGCCCGCCGTTCGGTAATCTCCGCATACCAGCGGGAAGAAAAGGCAAAGTCAAAATCAGGCTGCCTCTCCGTCAGCCGATGGGCCGCCTCCATGGCCGCCCGGTTCTGGAAAAAAATCTGAAATTTCTCAACTCCCATCTTTTCCCGCCGAATAACCTCGCCGAGACGTCCCACCAGACGGCTTTCCTTGAAATCTCCGTGATAGAAGAGCCTGCGGTGCACAAAGGGAACAAGGTTTTCATCAATACAGGTTCCGTCCATATGCGCGCAGACCCAGACCCGATATTTCTCAATCTCTGCGAGAAAGTCCACAGCCTGGCGCCAAGGAATCAGACACTCCCGAATCGTCTCCCCGCTCTGTACATCCGTCACCCTGGCCCCGTTGGAAGTAATCACATAGCGAATGCCTGGCAATTTGCGGATGGGCACCGGATACCCCTTAAGCGCCCGCCCCGTGGCGGGGACCACCAGAATTCCTGCTTTTATGGCCTCCTCCAGCGCCCAAAGATTCCGTTCCGGTACCCGATGGCGATTATCCAGACAGGTTCCGTCCATATCTACTGCGATCAGCTTTATCTTTCTTGCCATACTCTCTCCTGTCGTAACCTGATTCGGGCCGGATACCGTCGCCCCGGCCGAACCAGACTGTTTCTGCTTTGGTGTATTTTAATTAAAAGCATACCACAGTGAAATGAAATTTTTTTTAAGCAAAGCTTAAATTTCTATAGATTCTTACATAGAAAAATGCCCTGCACCAGACTTAGCTTTGCGCAGGGTGCAGGACATTCACTTAATCCTTTATCGAAGCCGGCTATTGCTTATTACTGGCCGTAGGTCGCATTGGCCCCGTGCTTTCTGTAATAATGACGGTCCATAATAGACTGAGGAGCACGGGCCACCTTAGGATTAATCATCTCCGTATTGGCAGCCATTTTGGCTAACTCCTCCAGCACCACCGCATTGTGAACAGCCTCCTCCGGGGAAGCGCCCCAGGTGAAAGGCCCGTGATTCTTGCACAGAACGGCAGGAATCGCCATTACGTCGATCCCCTTAAGAGCCTCCACGATCACCAGACCGGTATTGTATTCATAAGGCCCGTTGATCTCCTCCAGCGTCAGATTCCGCACGCAGGGAATATCACCATAAAAATAATCTGCATGGGTCGTGCCGTAGCAGGGAATGTCACGGCCCGCCTGCGCCCAGGATGTGGCCCAGGTGGAATGCGTATGGACGACACCGCCGATCTCAGGGAATTCCCGGTACAAAACCAGGTGCGTAGGAGTATCCACGGAAGGCTTGTAATGGCCCTCCACCTTGTTCCCTTCCATATCCATTACGACCATATCGTCGGGCGTCAGGGTGTCGTAATCCACTCCGCTGGGCTTAATGACAAACAATCCCTTTTCACGGTCAATGCCGCTGACATTGCCCCAGGTATAGGTGATCAGTCCTCTCTTGGGAAGTTCCATGTTCTGCTCATATACGCGCCGTTTCAATTCTTCCAACATATTACAGATCCTCCTGTCTTCTATACATTCAGCACAAATTTCTCGATGGCGGCCGCCACACCGTCCTCGTCGTTACTCAGTGTAATATAATCCGCCGCGGCTTTCAGCTCCGGCACGCCGTTTGCCATCACCACACCCAGGCCGGCCGTCTCAATCATGGACTGGTCGTTCCCGCCGTCGCCAAAGGCCATGGCCTGCTCCGGGCCAAACCCCAGATGTTCGCAGAGAATGCGAAGAGCCGTTCCCTTGTTGGCGTCTTTGTTGTTCAGCTCGATGTTGCAGGGCAGGGCGGCCGTAACGGCCATATCCGGCAGGTCCGCGCGGATTTTCTCAATCATGCGGTCATGAACTTCCAGATCACGGAAAAACAGGATGATCTTCTGAATATCATGGCCCAGACTGCGGATATAACCCCGAAAATCATCCACGGGACTGCGGGTGGCCTTGATAATCTTTACCACATCCTCATCCACGTAGTCCAGCAGGTGATCGAAAAATTTGCGGTCGCTTTTGCCCCAGCCGTCCACATAGCAGTCATACATCGTATGAAACTGTTCCACGTAATCAAAGATCTCCTCCGCTCTCTCGTAGGGGATCTCCGCCGTATGAATAGCTCCGTCGATCTGCGCATCCCAGACGCTGCCGCCGTTGATGCAGATCCCGTAACGCACAAAGGGGAGGCTGCGCACTATCTCCGGCACTCCGCCGAAGGTCCTCCCTGTGGCCGGCACAATGTGCACGCCCTTCTCCGCCGCACGGGTAAGCGCTTCTTTGGTGCGGGGCGTCAATTCCTTCTGAGAATTTAACAGGGTGCCGTCCAGATCTACTGCTATCAGTCTTATATCCATCCGTTCTCTCCTTTTAATCTCATTTCTCTTTATCTTCCGTTGCCGCCCTACACCTGTTCCACTTCGATTCCCATGGCGCACAGCCGCTCCACAATATCCCCGGAAAGCTCCCTGCCTGTGATCACCCGCGACACCTTTTTCAAATCGCAGATATTCAAAAAGGCCTTTGTGTCAAACTTGGAATGATCGCACATCAGGATCACCTCCGCCGCCGATTCCACAATCAGCTGCTTGATCTGAATATCGTCGGGCGTATAGCTCATGATTCCCTGCTCCATATCGATGGCATCGGCGCTCAAAAAAGCCTTGTCAGCCCGAAATTTGCGCAGCATATTTTCAGCGAAAAAGCCGTAGGTAGAATAATAGGTCTTGCGCAAGAATCCTCCGATCATCAAAAGCTCCATCTGAGGTCGCTTGGCCAGCTCCACAGCGGTCAAAAGATCGTAGGTGACGGCTGTCAGACGGCGGTCTCCCCGAATTCTCTTGGCCAGCTCCCGGATCGTTGTCCCCGCGTCAAATACCACGTATTCATTATCGCCGATATATTTGCGCGCGGCCTCGGCCATCCGGGCTTTCTCTTCCACATTCATGCTGCTGCGCATGCGCAGGGACGGCTCGATGCGCAGCTTGTGATTGACAGACATAATGCCGCCTCTGGTCTTCTCCACCGAGCCCTCCGCATCCAGCTCGTCAATATCCCTGCGCACCGTAGCCTTTGATACCTCCAGAGCCTGGGCAATATCATCGATGGAAATAATCTCATGACTCTCCGCCAGCTCCAGAATCCTGTTTTTTCGTTCTTCTTTAATCATATATTCATAATCATCCAAACACTATAATGTCCAGGTCAAGGGACATTCCCGAAAAGACATTCTGAGTCTTATAATGTCTTTCTGAATTCCTTGACCACATCCATAAATTCTTTAACCCTGGCCGGGTCCACTGCGTTTTCAAATACGCCGTCGTATTTGAAGGTGGTCGCACAGACCGCGCCGTCTGCCACGCTCAGCTGGCGGACAATATTATCCTTGTTGCAGCCGGTATTGCACAAAATAGGAGTCCGCTTCACAGCGCCCTTGACAATACTGAGCACCTGCGTATCCGTCTCGGAGCCGGCAGTAAGTCCCGACACGCACAGAGCGTCCGGTCTGTTGTTAAACTCGGTGGACCGGGCGATATCAGCGATATTGCGGTCCGCCAGATATTTGGCCGCTTCGGGAACGATATTGTAGAGCATCTTCACATCGCCGGCGCCAATGGCCATCTTGTGACGAACGGTCGCTCCCACATTGGTGTTCCACAGGCCGAAATCACTGGCATATACGCCGGAAATAATCTCACGGATAAACTTGGCGCCCACGGCCACAGCCAAATCCAGGGAGGCTACCGGGTCCCACAGGCAGTTTACGCCATAGGGGATTTTAATCTCTTTTTTCAGCTCGCCAATCACATTGGCCATAGCCGCAACGGTGACCGTCTCCACCTTGGTCAGATAGGGAAGGCTGAATTCATTGGAAAACATAACGCCGTCCACGCCGCCGTCCTGCAGGGCATGCAGATCTTTCCTGGCGCACTCCACCACCTTGTCCATTCCGCCCTCTGCATCGTAATAAGGATCGCCGGGAAGCGGCTGCAGATGGCACATGGCAATAATCGGTTTCTTAACTCCAAAAAGTTCTTCCATCCAGGTCAGCATGATGATAAATCCTCCTTTTTGTGATGATAAAATAGATATCGGCTCCTACACCTTTTGCCCGTGTTTCCGGATAGCTCTATCTTACCATGCTCCCGGCCGCTTTACAAGACATTTTTCACTTTTTCATCAAAATATTTCATTTTGAATCAATTTCAATCTGTTTTTCCCGGTTTTCTCTTGTGTTATCTGATTCAATATGATAATATAATGATGCAAAAATTGCATAATACCTGCGGCACCTGTCCCATTAAATTATTATCAATAAAGGAGATGAATCATTTATGGCCGTTATTGTTCCTTCCATCGCTTCCGCCAATCCCCTGAACCTGCAGTCGGAGCTTAGGCGTCTGGGCTCCTACCCTCTTTTGCATATTGATATTGAGGACGGCAACTTTCTTCCCAACATCACCTTTGGCATGAAGACCGTACGGGCCATCGCGGCCGCCTCGGAGGCCAAGCTGGACGCCCATCTGCTGGTCACAGCCCCCAAGGACTATATAGACCCTCTGGCCGACTGCGGCATAGCTATGGTTTCCTTTCACATTGAAGCCGCCCCCTACCCCGCAGATATACTGAACCGCATACGCCGCCGGGGTATGAAGGCAGGTCTGGCCTTCAATTTTAAAACCTCCGTCCGCGAGGCCCTCCCCTTTGTCTCCTGCCTGGACTACGTACTGATCATGACCTCCGAACCCGATGACGGAGAATGCCTGTTCTGCTCTGCAATGCTTGACAAAATCCGGGAGGCCCGCAGTCTCCTGCCCCGTCGCATTTCCATCTGGACGGATGGAGGAGTGGGAGAAAAGGAGCTCCCCCTAGTTGCCGCCGCCGGCGCCGACACCGTCGTCATGGGCAGGGCAGTCTGGCAGGCTGACGATCCTCAGACCCGGCTCAGACAGCTGCAGACCTTTTCCTGACAGGCAGGCCGCGCTGCCTGTACCGATACGGCTATATACAAAGAGAGCGCCTTTCCCCATGGAGGCGCTCCCTTTTCATCTATTCACACTCACCATTCTGAATGCATTGCATATCCTTGTTTCCCTTCAAGAAGTCCCCCATTACCTCTTATCCAGGCCAACTTCCTTGATCTTTTCCTCGATCTCCTGCTCGGAAAGCAGATTCTTCAGGCCGACAATGACGGTGCCGTGAGCCGCAGCATTGGCGAACTGCTTCACAAAATTCTGCGATACGAACACAGCGTCATACTCCGATGCCATATTCTGAGCCGCGCCCACGCTGTTATGGTCTACCTTCACATCTACGCCCAGTTTCTTAAAAACCTTGCTGATCTTCATCTTGATCATCTGGCTGGACCCCATACCGTTACCACATGCTGCAATTACCTTTAACATAAATACATCCTCCTTGACAATTTTGCAAACAGCATGCTGACTGGCAGCATGCTGTCCGCTTATCCTTATTTTATCGAAAACAGATACCTGCGTCAACCGCTTTCCGCGATATCGTCAGCTTTCCTTCCCGACCTTTGCCTTGTACGCCTCGTAATCCTCGGCGATCAGGAAATAGTTCTCTTTGTTCTTTCTGTACTGCAGCTGAGGGATCAGCAGCAGGATGATAATGCACAGCGCATAGCCGCCCCAGGTCAGATACTTCATAGCGGCGCCGCCCAGGAGCCAGATGGTATCCATATCAAAGTTGCCGTGCCATCCGCCGTACTGCGCCGTCTGGAACATGGAGGCACATACCGCGCCGCCCAGCACCTGCAAAATACCGGAGACAAATGTGAGAATCGCCGCTGCCTTGACGCCGCCCTTGTGGTTTGCAAATACGGCGAAGGTGGCGTTATCAAAGAATACAGGAACGAATCCGGTGATAATCAGCACAGGGCTCTGGAACACGATCAGGCCGATGATGGCCAGGAACTGTCCAAGGGCGCCGAATACGAAGCCGAGGGTCACAGCATTGGGATGACCAAAGCCATATGTAGCCGCGCAGTCCACAGCCGGCATGGAGCCGGGCAGCAGCCTCTCGGAAATACCGGTAAAGGACTCGGTCAGCTCTGCCACGAACATACGAACGCCCAGCTGCAGGATCGTCAGGTATACAGCAAACTCGAAGGCCGTAGTAATAATATAGAACACGAAGTTCATCGAGGTGGAGGAAGAATCCAGCTCTGCCATCAGATCGGGGCCAAGCAGCGCAATGATGATGCCGAAGAAGATGATCATCAGGGTACCGGTGGCAACCACGTTGTCGTTGAAGACGGACAGGAAGCCAGGCAGTTTCACATCCTCCAGCTTCTTGCTGTTCTTGCCCAGCTTGGGAGCCAGCTTATCCACGAACCATACGCCGAACATCTGCTGATGGCCGATGGCAAAACCGCCGCCGTCAGTCAGATTCTGCGTAGCTTCAACAGTCAGATTCGAGGATACGGACCAGTACAGGCCAAGCAGGATACCCAAAAGAATTACTGCGGTCATATCCTGCAGCGCCGGGAAGCAGAACACGATCATCCACAGGCCGGTAGTAGACTGCTGCACCATGATGTGACCGGTAATGAACACGGTACGCAGCTTGGTAATCTTGCGCAGAGCCACCAGCAGGATATTTAACAGGAACGCTACCAGCAGGCCTACCATAACGAGAGAGGTAGTGCGTCCCACGCTCTCCAGAGCTGCCATGGCGGCAGACTGACCAAAGTAAGGGTCGATCACAGCTGCCGACAGATTGAATCTCTGATTCAGACCGGCCAGAATCGGACGGAACGTATTAACCAGTCCGCTGGAGCCCACATTCAGAATCATGTAACCTACCGTCGCTTTTACGAAACCGGCATAGGCTTCATAAATAGGTTTCTTTAACAACAGATAACCGATGAAAACCAGGATACCTACGAAAAACGCAGGCTGTGTCAGTATGTTCGTCTGGAAAAAACTCCAAATCGACAAAATGATATCCATACAATACCTCCTTTTAAATTCGCATTACTTGGATGTCACAACGCTTATTGCCAAAACCGCCCCGATCGCTGGCGGTTTCAGTTGCTCGTGCGCAATGCCGGCCTTTACAAAAGGGCCCGGATCTCCTCCAGAGTCTTCGCCTCGCCCAGCTTGGCAATAAACTCCTCGTCGCTCAGATACTCCATCAGACCCTCCAGATTTTTCAGATGCTTCTCCTCGTCATTGGAAGCCAGCACAAAGAACAGACGGGCGTCCTTCTCATGATCCTCCGGGTCAAACACTACCGGCGTATTGCTCTTCATAAAGCAGATCGTCGTCTCATTTACATTGGGCTTATCCTCGGCATGAGGAATCGCAATGTCAGGAGCAATTACAATGTAAGGACCAAACTTCTTTACGCTGTTCACAATGCTGTCCGCATAGGCGGGCTTCACCGCTCCCGCGTCAATCAGCGGCTGGACCGATGCCCTCACCGCGTCCTCCCAGTTGTCAAAACCATCATGGATTGAATAATAACCTTTGTCGATCAATTCTTTCAGCATTTTTGTTAACGCCCTCCTTCATTCTGTGTGGGGAATTGGTTATTCTGTTCAACCAGATAGTCTTATTCTACTATTTTTCGGGCAAAATGTAAAGGCGCAATTTATTTTTTTTTTAATATTTTTTCATTGTTTTTGTTTTTTATTGCAGATTAAATCATTTTATGCTCGTTTTTACGTGCATTTTGTCTAAATTCGAATCAAATTTTTCATAAATCTATCAAAAAGCGCTCAGTCCTCGTCCTGAGCCGTCCGGTCAGCCTCTCGCTGCCGTTCCGCCAACATTTTAACAAATTCTTCCGAGATAGCCGAGGAAGCCTGCTCATTCCATAATGCAATCAGATCCAGGTTCGGGTCCTCGCTGAGAGGCGGCATCACAAAGGGAATCATCTTGTGTTCATCGCTGGGCGTGACCGAATATCCCACTACAATGGATATGCCAAAACCAGCCTTGACAAGCAGAGCCGACTGAGCCGGCGAGGCGCTGTATAAAATCGTGTTGTCCGGATACATGTCCCGCAGCTCTCTTTGCAGCCTGGCCACAATGGGCGTGCTGTTTTTTAAATCCCGAAAAATCCAGGTATTTCCCTCAATATCCTGAGGCGTCAGCTCCTTTTTGGAGGCCAGCGGGCTGCTCGTCGGCACCAGGCAGAAGAAATGCCCCTTTCTCAGGAAGGTGCGGTGAAAGCCCGCAATGGAAGCGGCCGGACTGCGCATACAGCACACTATATCCAGCTCGCCGTCCTGAATATCCTGAACCAGCTGCGAAAAAGGAGCCACTTTGATCTTGACAAAGGCATCCGGATATTCCTTGCGAAAAACCTGCATGGCCTTTGCCAGTCCCGGCAGCTCTTCCAGGTCCGTGACCCCTACTGTAACGGTGCCGGTATATCTGGCATCCAGCTTTCTGGCATTTCCTACGATGATATCTATCTCATTGAGCAGAGCTTCAAATTCCGTCTGCAGATAGGCGCCGGCGCTGGACAGCTCCACCTTTTTGCTGTGACGATGAAACAGCTTTACCCCCAGCTCCTGCTCCATCATATGGATCTGGCGGCTGAAGGTGGACTGCGTTGTATAAAGGTTCTCCGCAGCCCGCGAGAAATTCAGTGTTTTGGCCAACATCAAAAAATACTCTATCTGGCGAAGCGTTATGGATCGCTGCGACATAAAAACTCCCCCGTCTGTAGGCGTTCGCCTCTTCGGTCATCTGTCACTGTTGTGCGGCCTGCCTTTACAGAAACAAATACAGGCCCACTTATATGTGAATATATCACAATACTTTTATCTTGTACAATTCTTTTTTTGATCGAATTGATTCAAAAAATGAATAATTCCCTCTGTCAATCCCTACGTTTATGCGCGATCGTGCAAATAAGGATGGAACCAAGGAATCATACAAATACCGCCAAGCCAAAGGGACCCGAAGAGTTCGGGCCCCATAAAGCTGTTTTCTCTTATTTGGACTGAAGGTTCAGCCACTCATAGAGCGTAACCTCGTTTCCGTCAACTGTCACAGGGCTTCCGTCAAAGTCCGTGCTGCACAGATTCAGC
>CALWLM010000153.1 GCA_944381515.1 uncultured Lachnospiraceae bacterium
GTCAGCTGCTGTAGGTCTCCAGAAAATCATAATAGTCTGTCAGCGTCTCCATATAAATGCCGGCCGTCAGCATGGCCTGCTGCTCCAGGGGAAAATCCCCCAGAGGAATGTGCGTGTATTCATAAACCTCCGTCCGGTCTCCGGTGTAGGCGGTCAGATAGCCGTTCTCCGCCACCAGAAAGATGACATAGGCCGGCTCTGCTGCCGTCACGGTCTTTCTCACACGGAAGCTGTCCTCCGCAAAGGACACCAGTTCATAATGCACCTGCGTTTCGCTCAGATTCCGGTTTTCCTGCTCCGACAAATTATTCAGGTAGGTTATCAGACCTTCCCGGTCCAGGCCGTACATGGCCACGGGCACAGCTCCGTCCTGCTGCGTACGGCTGTCCGTCTGAGCATCGTAGATCTCCAAAGTATAATCCATCTGAGAATGGACCAGTATCTCCTGGCTGTCTCCCGCCTCCAGAGCTTCCTCCGACTCCCGCTGCCCGGACGGGGACTGCAAAAAGGAGGTCGTCGGAGCCTGCGGCTCCTGCGTCTGCCGGTCACCGGACAGACGATAGCTTAAATAATAGGCGGCTGTCACACAGACAAAGACAGCGGCCACCGAAAACAATATGGCAAAACGCTTCATATCCGTATCTCCTCAAATATAAAAGGAATGAGAAAAAATTCCCATTCCTAGTATGAACCGAATATGAAATTTTAATCATCCAAAGGACTTTTTTCCAGTCCGGTTTTGATCCCAGTCTGGTTTTGATCGGAGACGCTGGCAAATCCGTTTTTAAAGCAGATGCAGCCGCTTCCCGAAGGAAGCCAGCGTGCGGCCGAAGGGCATACTGTAAAGCTCCTCCTCATCCAGACACTTTGACAAAAGCAGCATGACAAAGTAAATAATCACGCCGATCAGAATACTCAAAAGCAGCGCCAGGATATTGCTGCCGACAGCCATATATACCAGCTGATAAATTCCCCAGACCACAGCGCCCATGACGGCAGAAGAAAGTATAGGAAGCAGGAAGGTCTTGCGTATCTCCTGCTGATAATTCATGATTCTCCGAATGGACAGGGCATTCAGCACGCACATACACGCGCCAAACACAATATTGGCTGCGACCACGCCGTAGATTCCCGCGTCAAGTCCCCACAAAAGCATCGCCAGTACAATCACATGGATGACCAGCGAAATCAGAGCGTTGATAATCGGGGCCCGGAGATGATTGATTCCCTGCAGGACTCCGTTGGTCACGGTAGACAGGGAGAAGAACACCACCGCGCTGGAACCCCAGAGCATCATGGCGGAGGCCTCCGTATTGTCGCCGCTGAACAAAAGATTCATAATCGGGCTGGACAAAACAGCCAATCCAACCGCAGCCGGAATCGCGATCAGCATAGCAAAGCGGATAATCTGGCTGATACTGTCCATCACATGGGCTTTCTCGTGGCGGGCCATAGCCTGACTGAGAGCAGGAATTACCGATGAAGCCAAAGAGGTGGCAATGGCCACCGGCACATGCACCATCAACAGATATTTTCCGGAAAAAGCCCCCCAGATACCGGTATAGGAGTCCAGCTGCCCCGCTGATTCCATATAATAGCCGAATACGCTGTTGTCCACCAGAGAGCTGATGTTATAGACCGCTGAACTGATCACCACAGGAACTATCGTGATAATCAGCATTCGGCCGATATCGGCATAGGTATCCAACGCCGGATTCTTATCACGGCGAAGCCTTCTCTTGATCACCTTGCTGTACATAAAGTACACGGCTATACAGAAAATCAGAGCTGTAAGCGCGCCAAGGAGGGTACCCAGAGTACCGCCTGCCGCCCCGTAGGCATTGGCATAAATGCTGGTGCCGTGGATGCGGTCCGCATCCAGACCATAGTTAAACAGATAGTAAGCCGCCAGAACGCTGACAATGGCATTAACAATCTGTTCAAATATCTGAGAAAGGGCCGTGGGAATCATCGTTCCCTGCCCCTGAAAATATCCTCTGAGCACGCCCAGAATCGCCATGAAAAAGATGGCCGGCGCCAGCACCCGAATGGCTGTGGCTGCCTCCGGCATATTAAGGACAGTCTGGGCAAAGAAACCGGCCCCCACATAAGTAATCGTCCCCGCCACGGCTCCCACAATCAGGGCAAAAATCAAAGCGCCGGTAAATACCCGGTAAGAATTGCGGTACTCCCGCACCGCCAGCTTTGCCGCCACAAGCTTGGACACAGCCAGGGGCAGGCTATAGGAAGATAAAAGCAGAATAATATTGTAAATCTGGTAGGCGGCCGAATAAACACCGATTCCCTCTTCCCCCAGTATATTGGTCATGGGGACCCGGTAGACCAGGCCGATCAGCCGGACAATGATACCGGCCACTGCCAGAATGCTTCCCTGAACCAGGAAGCTGGATCTTCCCTTTTTTTTAATTCGCATAAGCACTCTTCCATTTCTCGGCAGAATTGCCGTGACTCCTCTTTTCATGCGGCCGGCATGCGGGGAGCACGGCATCTGCATTTTTTCTTATGTACAATTCCTCGCAGTTTTATTCGATAACGGTGTCGTCCTGATTATTAAGCAGAACGGTGCAGACCCAGGTCTTTCCGGGGTTTAATTCGATCTCATTTCCGTCCATGTCGTAATAGGTGGTAGGCTCATACTCCGTACCGCCCTCCCAGGTGATGGGAACAGCCTTGCCCTGAGTAATATAGTAGCCTTCGCCCTCGCTCCAGATATTGATCCACAGATAGGGAGTGGTCTCATAGTAATATTCCCAGTCGCAGTACTGGATGATAATATTATCCGTATAGACCTGCTCGCCGTCCAGATCGTCGATCTGAGCATTCCCGTACTCATAGCGCAGGTAATGGCCAGACTCCGGGTCGTATTCAAAATAAGCGTCGTTCTGGCTGTAGCCGGGATATACATACTCGGCATTCATTCCGTCTTCCAGGGTTACATCTCCCGGCTCGTCGGCAAAGAGGAAGACGCCGCGGTCATAATCCGCCTCATGGTCGGTACGGTATCCCATCTGCTCGATGCCGGCCTCCAGTCCCTCCGCGCTGGTATAGGCATTGTGGGGAGCCTTGCGGTCGGAAGTCCGATAGTAGACCGTGTTGCCAATACCCAGAACGCCATTCAGGTTGTCAATCTGGTCCAGATAGATATTCGCATAATCACACTGGCCGTAATGCGCATAGATACTGTCCCACTGCTCCGACCAGAACACAAAATAAGTGCGGGCGCTGCGGACAGAGCCTATTTTATCCAGATCATCGTAATCCTCATAAATACCCATCAGGCGGGTGATCATTCCCTCTACGGGAGCTTCATAGATGATCTCGGCGCGATTGATGGAGGTCTGCGGGAGAGCCTTCTCCAGATTGTTGAGCATAACGGCCACCGGACGGCGGTTCACCTTGTCCTCGTCCTGCCACAGGCCGCTTAAATAGCTCTTCTTCTCACCCTCATGAGTCTCTTCCGGCTCCGTCTCCGGCTCGGTCTCCAATACCTGCGTTTCCTCCTGGCTCTCCGTCTCTGCGGCGGCCTGCGTCTGTGTCGGAACCTCTACTGTAGCCTCGCTGCTGCACGCTGCCAGAGTCAGGCAGCCCAAAAGAGCGCAAAGCGGAAACATTCTGCGTAGCATTTTCATTGCTTATCCCATCCTTTATCTCTGTAGTTTATCGATATATTCCCAGCCGGTCCATGATGACTCTCTGCCGCTGTTCCATCTTAAGGCGGTCCTCCTCCTCCATATGGTCGTAACCACATAGGTGAAGAAGACTGTGCACGGCCAGAAAGGCAAATTCCCTTTCCACCGAATGGCCATAGGCCTCTGCCTGCTCCCGGATCTTCTCCGCCGAGATCATCATATCCCCCAGCATCAGCTCGCCGCTGTCGGGATCAAAATAATCCTCCGCGTGCTCCTCCAGGCCGGAAAAATCCGACGGTTCATCATACTCTACCGTCGGGAAAGACAATACATCCGTCGGGGCATCCACCCCGCGAAACTGGCGATTAACCTCCCGAATCGAAGCATTGTCGGTGATTACCACCTCCACCTGCGCCTCGTAGGGACAGGCCTCCGCCTCCATCACCACCTCCAGACATTTCTCCAGAAGCTCCTTGCAGGGGATGGGGAGGGACTGCCCCGCTTCAAATTCCACATAACAAGTCATGAATGTCTCTCCCTTCCTGCGCCGTAGGGCGGCCTCGCGCCATTGTTCTCATCTCTTCTCGCGCCGCGGCCCGGTCCCCGTCCGTTCTCTCTGGAGCCCTGCGGCGATTTGAAATCCGAGGGGCGCTTCATTTTTGCAAGTTTCTCTTCATAGGCGTCGTAGGCATTGACGATCTTCTGAACCAGAGGATGTCTCACAATATCCACACTGGTCAGATTGATCATGGCAATATCCTCGATTCCTCTCAGAACCTTTACTGCCACCTCCAGGCCCGACTGCGTATCCGACGGCAGATCCCGCTGGGTCATATCGCCGGTGACCACCACCTTGGAGCCAAAGCCGATACGGGTCAGAAACATCTTCATCTGAGCCGGCGTGGTGTTCTGCGCCTCATCCAGAATAATGAAAGCATTATCCAGCGTGCGTCCCCTCATATAAGCCAGAGGAGCCACTTCGATCAGTCCCTTCTCCGCGTTATGCAGATAGGAGTCTGCTCCCATGATCTGATACAGGGCGTCATAGAGAGGACGCAGATAAGGGTCGATCTTGCTCTGCAAATCCCCCGGCAGAAAGCCCAGCTTCTCGCCCGCCTCAATGGCAGGGCGCGTCAAAATAATCCGGTTAACCTCGTTGTTCTTAAACGCCTGAATCGCCATAGCCATGGCCAGATAGGTCTTGCCGGTACCGGCAGGCCCCATTCCAAAAACGATCATCTTATCCCGGATGGCATCCACATATTCCTTCTGCCCCACGGTCTTGGGCTTTACCGGTTTACCGTTTATTGTACGGCAGATAATGTCCTTGTCAATTTCCAGGATCTGCTCATCCTTTTCCTCAAAGGCCAGCGACAGGGCATAGTCCACATTTTGCTCCGTGATGGCATTGCCCCGCCGGGACAGCTCCAGCAGATTGTTTATCACGCTTTTGGCCTTTCGCACCACACCGTCGGGACCGATCAGCTTAAGCTCGCCGTCCCGGGAGATCATGGTCACATTCAAAGTGCGCTCAATCTTTTTCATATGGCTGTCGAAAGGACCGCACACATTTTTCTCGTGTTCGGTAGGAATATCGATGATTGATTCCACGATACTCATTCCTGCTGCTTTATTCCTCCTGATCACCTGTAGTCTGGGCAACCGGCGCCTCTTCGGCAATCTCTTCAATCAACGAAAAAGTGCCCTGTGTGATACACTCTCCACCCATCATATCTATTCTAACATTTTTTTCAATAATTTGTACCCCTTTTTCCAACAAATTTTGCTCATAGCGCTCCAATGCCGATTCCGCCAGGCTCCGCGCCTCCGCTTCGCTGTAAATAGCCGTCTGTTCCTCATACTCCCGAAGGGTGGTCCACTGCCAGCTGACCGGCAGATAAAAGTCCCCGCCCAATGAAAGCTGTCCCTGCTCCGATACAGTATCATATGTGTCGAAGCCGCGGATATTGCCGTCCAAAAAAAGTTTGCGCCCCAGAATCCACAGAGTCAGCTGATACCTCTCCCCTCCCGTATACCATTTGACGGAATGCTCCAGGGAAAAGCTCTCCTCATAGACGGCGGTGGTGGCCGCCTTCACTGTGGCGTCCGCCTTTACGGAATGCTCGCCCGTTTTTTCCCCGCTGTCGTTAAAAAGCTCTACCACGCCGCTCACCAGCACCTGACCGGCCGTCACCGTATCGCCGGCCTTTACCAGGGGGGTGCCGCTGCGGGTAATGATTTCCGTAATCACCCCGTCCCTTGACGCCACCAGATCGCAGGGAGTCTCATCCACCGGCTCTGCAGTCAGCACCCCTGTATTTTCCCGAAGCTGCACAATCAGCCGCGTCCCCTTAATCTGGGCCGATACCCAGGTGATCTCCGGATACGTCTCCCGCAGCATAAGCTCCAGGCTGTCGCAGACAATGCCGCTCTTTTCCATTCCGGTCTCATAGCCGGCCTCCCGCAGCGTTTCCATCAGAAGCTCGTCGGTAAAACGGGAATTCCCGTCAAAATCAATGGTCCAGATCCGCAGGGACATAAGATACAAAAGGGCGGCGCAGACTAAAATTCCCATGGCAAAAAGACCGCGTCCCCGATGACGGCGCAGAAAAAAAGGCAGTCCTCTCTTCTCCAGAATCACCAGCCGGCTTTTTGATTTGCGCACAAAGCCTACCATTTGCTTAAAATCCGAGGCTCTCACAAAAAAACGGTATTTGCCCCCGATGCAGACCAGGTCCCAAAGCTCGATCCGGTTGTAGCTGCACAGGTTTAAAAGCCGCTCCGGCGAATATCCGGACAGCTCTACGGCCAGATATCCCTGCATCCAGAAAATGAGACGATTCATAGTTATTCCTCCGCCCTGCGATTTCAACGGTAATATCGGATTTCCGTAATCTTTCCCGTAATTTTCATCTCCTCTGCGGTATAAAAAGCAATATCCAGGTTTGTCCCTGTAATTTGGATTTTGCAGGGACGCGCCTGGAGCTTGATCATCTCTTTTCCGTATTCGATTATGCCCTTATGGTTTTCGATAAATAAACAGCTGTCCCCAAAGGAGGACAGCACGGCTGCGCCTGTGACCAGCTCCCTGGGAAGCCCCAGGGAGACGGCCATATTTTCCATCCGATCGCTCATCCGACTTCCCGCTCCGGCTCTGTGTTACTAAATCATATGTGGCGGAGAATTGTCCATATGCGAAAGGGGCCAAAGAGGTCCGAAGCAAACCGGCTTGAAGCAAGCAGGCTTACCTGGGGCTTCCCACGAAGAACAGGGCGACGGTGCCGGGGCCGGAGTGAGCGCCGATGGTGGAACCGACGTAGTTAATCAAGAACGCGTCGATGCCGCAGAGCTCCTTTACCTTATTTGCCACATACTGCGCGTCCTCGATGCAGTCGCCGTGACTGATAAAGACCACGTCGTTATCGGCCTCATAGCCTTTGATCTGTTTCTGCATGCGCTCCACCAGGGCGTGGAGGGATTTCTTTCTGCCTCTCACCTTGCCGATGGGAATCAAATGGCCCTCGTTGTCCACATGCAGCACCGGCTTGATCCCCGCCAGGGAACCCACGATAGCCGTGGCTTTGGATACGCGTCCGCCCCGGTAGAGATGGAACAGATCATCCACGGTAAAGTTGTGGCAGATCTTCATTTTCATCTCCTCTGCATAGGCCGCCGCTTCCTCAAGAGTCGCCCCTTCTGCCTTCTTCTTTAACACCTTGTGTACCAGAAGTCCCTCGCCCAGAGAAGCACACAGCGAATCCACTACCAGGATCTTTACCTCCGGCATCTCCTCCATAATCTGATTCGCCGCTATCTGCGCGCTGCCGCAGCTGCCGCTTAGGCCCGACGAAAAGGCGATATAGAGGATATCGTATCCCTCCTTCACCTTCTGCATAAAAGCCTCTCTGGCGTTTTCGGGATTGATCTGCGAGGTGGTCGGCATGGAGCCGCCGCGCATCTTTTCATAGAATTCCTGCACCGGCAGTTCATTTGTCTGCTCATAGGTCTGTCCGTCTATGGTATAATTCAAAAACAGCTTTTCCACACCGTTTTTGCTGAGATAATCCGCCGGGAGATCCGCCGTATTATCGGTAAATATCACATATTCTCTCACCTTAATTACCCTCCTTTTTCTCTGCAATTGAACGCATTCAAAGAAATACAGCCTGTCAGCACGAATAAATCGCGCCTGCACAAGTCTGTTTTTTGCGTCAGCTCGATTCTATCACAGGAAAGAAGGGAGCGCAATGTCGGTTTTATGTTCTTTACTTATTTTGAAAACATTTTACTTTTGCTGCAATCTTTCGCTGAATCTTTGCCGCATCGCTTTCACAACTTATGTTGTCCGTATAAACTTTTGTCGAATTTTCGCCAAATATAGGAATACAGGCAGAAGAATATAGGCAGGAGTATGAAGCCGCCTTATAGAGAACGCGCCTCAGACCAAAAACAGCCAGAGAAGCTCTCCGCCCAAAAATATCAGCCAGAGACCGGTCAGCCAGGGAACCATTCCCACTGCTCCTGCAAATATAACCATCAGGCCCGGAACCAGATATTTTCTCGGATGATGCCACAGATCGCTCTCCAGCTTCCAGCCGCGGACCGGATAGTACCACTCCAAAAGGACCGAGCAGACGGCGCTTTGCATGGCAAAGCAGAAAGCCGTCAAAACGGTCAGGCCTGTGACGTCCCCATTTTGCAGCTTCAGACTAATCAGATAAATTACATCCGCCGTCATGTTGCAGCCAAAAAGAAACAGGCAGTAGGGCAGACAGAAGGCCCGCCTCTGCCCCGGCAAAAACCGCACAGCCCTCTCCAGAGCCGGGTCGCAGGACAGCAGAATACAGACAGGCGTATTCAATGTAAGAATCGCGCAGCCCAAGGGTACGGCCAGCGGATTGTAATCCCGCCCGCCCAAGAGAGGCAGCACGCAGGCCACGCCCCACAGGGCCGCCGTGTTTACCAGGTAATTCTTGTGAGAAAAAAGATAGCGAAACAGGTAGCAAAAGACTCCGCGGCTTCTGCGATTCTGCCGCAGGTTTCTTTTGAGGGAACTTTGCAGGAAGCTTTTCTTTCGGCCCTTTTCCCCTTCTTCCGGCCAGAAAGAATAAGGATTCATCCTCCGCACCAGAAGGAAGGCCAAAACGCCGTTTGCCGCCGCTGCGGCCGCAAGCCAGGCCTTCCCGCCTCCCATGGAAACGGAAAGGATAAAAATAAGGCCCCAAAAGCCTGATGCCAGCCTTTGAGGCAAAGGTCTGGTTCGTCCCCCATATCCCCAGGCGGTCATCAGAATACCGTCCGCTGCGCACAGCAGGCTCGCCAGGATTTCTTCGCCGGTAAAGTCGACAAGGGCCAGGGCCGCCGCCAGGACCCCGGCCGTCCTGGTCAGGAAAACATAAACTCCCAGGCTGGATATATAAGCGGCCACAAAGCTTTTATGCCACAGCGGCAGCATAAAGATATTCTGCAGCTGCGCCCGGTTATTCTCCGACGCCAGAGACTGCCACATGGCCCCGACCGTCACAATGAAGACGGTCAGATTCAAGACGGAGGGGGTAAGGGGCAGCGTCAGACCGGAGGTTTTTAAGCCCCAGAAAAGCACCAGCCAGACTGGAAGAGTCCTCTTTAACCTCTCGTATCGCAGGCCAAAAAGCCTTCCCCGAAAAACCTCAAGCATCACGAAAAACCGGCCGGGACCATCCAAAAATTCACCCGATCTTTTCTTCATCCCGCAGTGCCTCCCGTATATTACCGGCATTGATCTGTCCGCCGGTAAATTCCCGGCAAATCCGTCCGTCTTCCAGAACCAGCACCCGGTCCGCCGTCAATGTGATGCTCTCCAGAATATGAGAAGAAAACAGCACCGTCCCATGGGCCCGGTAGGCCGAAATCTGCCGGTACAGGTATTCCGTACTCTGAAAATCCAATCCATTTACCGGTTCGTCCAGCAAAAGCAACGGGACCCGCAAAGCAAAAGCTGTGATGAGAAAGGCCTTTTTTCGATTTCCGGTGGACAAATCCTTTAAAAGCATATGGCAGCAGCCGCCGAAGTGAAAGCCTTCGATCAGTTCGCCGACCCAGTCCGATACATCGGACTGCTTTTTACCATAAACGGCAAAAACATAGGACAGATACTCCCAGAATGTAAAATAGGAAAAAGAATGGTCTTCATCAAACACCGTATAGCGGCAAACCTTAAAGGATTCCTCCCGCAGCCCCGCCGGCCGGCCCTGGAAACAGATATTTCCGCAGCGATAACCGGACAGCAGGCCGGACAGTGTCTTTAGGAAAGTCGGCTTGCCGGCCCCGTTTAAACCGATCAGGCCGATCACCTCGTCTCTTCCCAGCTCTGCCGAAAACCCTGTAAGCACCATTTTATCGCGATCGTACCAGACATCCAGATCCCTTATGGACAAAAGAGAAGCTTCCATATCACTCTCCTCCTCTGCCGTCTTTTTCGTTTTTCCACACCGAATAGGCCGAGCACAGATTCATCGCTCCCAGGATGATACAGATCGGTCCTCCTCCGATCAGGGCAGCCGCCAACAGGATAATGCCGATAATCGCACGGATATACGCGTGACGCATAATATTTACCTCCTCTCGTCTGTCATGGCCTTTTGTCATGACCGCTGATTCGTTCATGACACCATCATAGACGAAAAGAGCCTTCTGTGCGCAAATGTCCATAAACCGCGCTTTTTTGACCGCAAATTGCATTTGCGAAATCCCTTACATTCCTTACAGCTCCTCCTTCTGATAAGATAAAAGGACAACGGCGCGAAAAATCCCTCCCTCGCAGGAGGTCTGCACCGTGCCGTCGTAGCGCTCAGCCGCCGCGCGGGTGCTCTTAAGTCCCCAGCCGTGCAGGCCGCCCTCCTTGGTGGTCTGGAGTTCGCCGCCTTTTTTCTTTAGAGGCGCGGCAAAACAGTTTTCCACCTTGATGACCAGCATCTGATTGATCCGCCGGATTGTAAGGCGAATAAAACGCTCCTCCTGCGGCGTCACCTTGGCCGCCGCCTCCAGGGCATTGTCCAGCAAATTTCCCAGAATGGTACACAGATCGGCGCTGCGGATGTTGGTCCGCCGGGGAAATTCCACCTGAATCTGCATCGCTATTCCGGTATCGTCAGCAGTTTTCTTTTTGACGCTGATCAGGTAATCCGCCGTTTCATCTCCCGTCCAGTGTCCGGCGCGTATTTCCCGCAGCGGCGCCTGCAGCTCGTCCAAATATGCCGCGGCTTCTTTGTATTTGTCATGGGCCAAAAGCTGACGCATGGCTCCTATATGATGGTGAAAATCATGAAACAGCCGCGCATTGGCTGAATAGGCCTGATTTAAAGCAAGATAATCCCGCTCCAAAAGCTCTGCCTGCTCCGATTTCAGCCTGGCGATTTCCTTCTCTCCCTCATATTGTCTCTGCATATTATAAAGCAGCATTCCCATAATCAGGACCACCGAAAGAATCGTCCACCGATAAAGTTCGTCGTCCTCCAGGACGAGCCGGTTTTGTTCAGATAAACTGACTGCGGCCAGCAGCCCTATTACCGCCGCCATGGTTACCGGACGCGAAAAGCTCCCTTCTTCCCGCAGCCCGCCGCCCTCCGCTTCCCCGCCAGAAACGGCCTTCTTCTTCCCTGCCATCAAAACCACAGCCCCCGCAAGCAGTCCGCTAAAAAGCCAGACCGCCGCCTGTCCTTCCGCCGTATCCGACTCAAGGAAACGGGGAGACTGAAAGAAAACGCCCAGCCAGGCAGCTATGAGAAACTGCCACAAAGAGACGGCGATCTCCCAAAAGACAGCAACAAACAGGTTCATCCGAAAGGAGTTCACCCGAAAGGAAGTCTGAGAAAAACGGCCAGCTCCGGCAGCAATCCACAAAGCTTCCAGCGCTGCGGAAAAATAATCCGGCAGCGCTCCAGAAGAAATCAGACCGACTCCAGCCATCAGCCCTTCTATAAGTCCCGCTCCCAATACGGCCCGCGCCATGTCTGACAGGAGAGCTTTTCTTTTTAAATCTGCCCTCTGCTGCAAATGGAAAATAAGAAGCAGGCCAAGAAAGATACGCACGCTCCCCGCCGCCATATTGGCAAGCCAGGTCATTCCCCCCGTCATATATGTCTCCCCCAGTAGCTGTTTAACTGTTCCTTCACCGGGCCCAGATGCGAACGGCTTACAGCCAGAACCGCCCCGTTTTTCAAAACGGCAGAACCGTCCCGGATCTGCATGATATGAATGATATTGACAATACATCCCCGGTCAATAAAGATAAACTCCTGTGCGTCAAGCTCCTCATAGACCTGCTGCAGGCTCCTGCGCACCTTGGATATCCCGCTGGCCGTGACAATGCTGGCATTCTTGCCGTCCCGCTCGATATAGAAGATGTCTCGGTAAGGGATTTTTTGCAGGCGGCTGCTTGTCTGAATGGTGTAAACCCTTCCCTCCTCCAGCGAAATCAGCCGCACAGCGTCCTCAATAGCCGCCGGAAGCCGCTCTTTTACCTCCTCCTTCGGCACATAGCGAAAGATCGACAGCTCATAAGCGTCTATGGCATATTCCAGATGAGAAGTGATAAAGATAATTTTTACATCCGGCAAAAAAGGCCGAATATGACCGGCCAGCTCCATGCCGTTTTCTCCAGGCATCTCAATATCCAACAGAATCAAATCAAAAAAGAACCCGTCCTCCGCGATATCGCAGAGTAGACTGCGGCTGTCCGTATAAACCGAAACCTTTCCGCCGCACCCGCACCGGCGCAGGCAGGCCTTGGCCATCTCACGATTTTTCTCTGCCGCGCTCATATCGTCGTCGCAGACTGCGATGTGTATCATAGCGTCTCCCTTTCCATACTCTGTTCTACAGCCGGTTCTGATCGCCCCACTCGCACATTGCATCCAGGATCGGAATCAGGGACCTGCCTCTTTCTGTCAGACTGTATTCCACCTTGGGCGGAATCTGCGGATACTCCTCCCGATGAACCAGTTGATCCGCCTCCAGTTCCTTTAAAGTGGAGCTCAACGTCTTATAAGAGATTCCTCCGATATATTTTTTCATCTCATTGAAACGGACAATGCCAAATTCCATTAAAGTATAGAGGATCGTCATCTTATATTTGCCGTTAATCAGCGAAAGGGTGTAGGAAAAGCCCGTAGCACTCAGACATTCGTCGGCAATACAGCGTTCGCTCATTTTTCACTCTCCTTTGGGTAAGTATCATATATAAATTGTAATATCAGTAGTAAGAAAAGTCAATTTCACAGATTATGCGAAAAGGAAGGGGAAGCAGATGCAAAAAAATACATCTTTACAAAACCGCCTGCGGAGTCTATAATAATCCCCGGGAATGAAGTTCTCCCCTGGGAAACCTAAACCGCTTTATGAGCTGATGACTTCTGTGATTATATTGTCACAGGCCTCATCAGCTTTTTTTGCGCCTGCAAAAGCCAGCAGGCAATCGAATTTATCTACAGCAGGAGGAAAAATATGTTAGCATCACTGTCTCTTATCTTTCTCGCAGGCTTGGCCATGGCCGCAATCTGTCAGCAGATCAGACTGCCTCGGATCATCGGCATGCTTATCACCGGAATTGTGCTGGGCCCCCATATGCTCAACCTGCTTTCCCCGTCCATTCTCTCCATCTCTTCGGAGCTGCGGCAGATGGCATTGATTATCATTCTTTTAAAGGCCGGTCTGTCCCTAAACATCGCCGATCTGAAAAAGGTGGGGCGGCCGGCGATCATGATGTCCTGTGTGCCGGCCAGCTTTGAGATTCTGGCCTTTGTCTTATTCGCCCCTTTTGTTTTGGGGATCAGCCGAATCGAGGCCGCCGTCATGGGAGCCGTCCTGGGGGCCGTCTCCCCCGCAGTTGTGGTGCCGCGGATGGTACAGCTCATGGAAACCAAATACGGGACAAACAAAAGCATTCCTCAGATGATTATGGCCGGCGCCTCCTGCGACGATATTTTTGTTATCGTCCTCTTTTCCACCTTTGTAAACATGGCGCAGGGCGGGACGGCCCGCCTGATGGATTTTGTCAATATTCCGATTTCCATCGTACTGGGAATCGCGCTGGGCGCCGCCTCCGGCCTTGTCCTGGGAGCTTTCTTCGAGACCGCCTATGCCCGCGGACGCTATGTCCGAAACAGCATGAAAGTGATACTCATATTAGGCGTCTCCTTTATGCTGATGACTGTCGAAACCTTGCTGGAGGGCGTCGTATCCCTGTCGGGTCTTCTGGCGGTCGTCAGCATGGCCTGCGTACTCAAGTTAAAAAGTCCCTCCCATGTCAGCAAAAGGCTGTCGGAAAAATTCGGCAAGCTTTGGCTTGCCGCCGAGGTAATCCTGTTTGTGCTGGTGGGCGCCGCCGTGGATATCCGCTACACCTTAAACGCAGGAGGCGCCGCCGTACTTATGATCTTTATCGCCCTGAGCTTTCGCGCTCTCGGCGTCTGCCTGTGTATGCTCGGCACCAGCCTCAGCCGGCGGGAACGGTTATTCTGCGTTATCGCCTATCTGCCCAAGGCAACCGTACAGGCGGCAATCGGCTCCGTGCCGCTGTCCATGGGACTGCCCTGCGGACAGATCGTTCTTTCTGTGGCGGTCCTGGCCATCCTGATCACCGCCCCTCTTGGCGCCATTGGAATAGATGCCAGCTACAAAAAACTGCTGACCAGGTATTCCAGCGAATCAGAAATTCCAATGAACCAGAGCCTCTAACGGATCATAGGTTCTAACGGCTCAGAGATTCCAACGGATTCAATTCTTCCGCATACGGCAGGAGCCGGAGAAGGGTCATCTCTTCTCCAGCTCCTCTGTGATCTCCTTCCAGGAAACCCCTTTTTCTGCCAGCAAAACCATCATGTGATAAAGAAGGTCAGCCGCTTCATATTTTACTTCCTCCGGGTCGGAATTTTTGGCCGCGATGACCAGCTCCGTGGCCTCCTCTCCCACCTTTTTCAAAATCTTGTCGATCCCTTTTTCAAATAGATAATTGGTGTAAGAACCTTCCTTGGGATGGAGTCTGCGGTCGGCAATAACCTTTTCCAGCTCCTCAAACACGGCCTGAGAAGTATGCCCATTCTCCTCCCGCTGCCAGACCGGCCTGAAAAAACAGGAATAGGAACCCGTGTGGCAGGCCGCGCCCACCTGTGCCACACGGGCAAGCAACGTGTCCCAGTCGCAGTCTGCGTAAAGGGAACGCAGATACTGAAAATGTCCGGAAGTCTCTCCCTTCAGCCACAGACACTGCCGGCTGCGGCTAAAGTAGGTCATCCGTCCGGTATCCAGAGTACGGCGGTAGGCCTCCTCATTCATGTAGGCCATCATTAGCACCTGACCGGAATGGACATCCTGAACAATGCAGGGAACCAGGCCGTCCGCCCCCTTCTTTAACTGTGCAAACTCCGGGAAATCCTCCCATTCCTCCGCAACCGTCTGGGTCAAAGGATCGTAAAGAGCCGTCCGGCCTGCCCCAAAGCGGGACACAGCCTCTCTGTAAATCTCCATTTCCCCCTCGTCATCCTCCCGAAAGAACACGGCCGCCGCCCCGGCATAGAGATATTTCTTCACATCCTCCAGGCGCCGTATCCGTCCGCCCGCCATCACAGGGAAAGGATTCTGTCCGGTATAGCTTCGGATCTGCCCGATGGCAGCCTCGTGCTCCTCATCGGTCTGGGATTCGTCAAAGAAAAAGCCCATCGGCTCGCCGTCCCCGGCAGCTGCGGCCAGATAAGCGGCAGGCTCCACCGGCTCGCCCAGCCGGCTGCGGGCCTTATCTCCCTGTAAAATCACCGCCGCTGCGCATGTATAAGTCCTTCTCATTTCCGTAGCCTCTCTCTTCTGCTTTTCTTAGTTCATCTGAAATTCCTGAATGGCCGCAGCCAGGTCGATCCGGCGCTCATACAGGGCCTTCCCTATGATAGCTCCCCGTATGCCGGCTTCATAAAGCCGGCGCAGATCCTCTATGGAGGATACGCCGCCGGAAGCAATGACATCGATGCCCGCCGTCTCCTGCAGCTTCTTTGTCGCTTCCACATTGGGACCGCAGAGCATCCCGTCCCGGGATATATCCGTATAGATAATGGTCTGTACTCCCGCTTCACGCATCCGGCCCGCCAGCTCGCCCGCCGTCACCTGACTCAGCTTCTCCCAGCCCCGCACGGCCACCATTCCGTCTCTTGCATCAATACCCGCGGCAATACGCTCCGCGCCAAACCGTTCCACAGCTTTTCGCACAAATTCCGGCTCCTCCGCCGCCCTGGTGCCGATGATTACCCGGCTTACCCCCAGAGCCAGAGCCTCTTCAATATCTCCCAGAGAACGGACTCCTCCCCCCAGCTGCACCGGGATATGCACCCGCCTTACGATCTGGCGAATGCAGGGGCCATTGGCCCTGCGGCCCTCCGCTGCACCGTCAAGGTCAACCAGATGCAGATAGGAGGCGCCCTTTTCCTCCCAGAGGGCAGCCACCTGGGAAGGGGTGTCGGAATATATTTTTGCCTCGTCAAAACGTCCCTGACTTAAGCGCACGCAGCGCCCGTCTTTTAAATCAATCGCCGGATACAGCTGCATTATAATTCCCCCTTTGTGGACAGCACGCCCGTTATTCTCGGATCAATCTGTACCGCCGCATCGAGAGCGCGGCCAAAGGCCTTGAACATGGCCTCGCACAGATGATGGGTGTTGCCTGCCTCTATCTGCTTTATATGCAGGTTCATGCCTGCGGTATAGGTCAGGGCATAGAAAAACTCCCGAATTGTTTCGGTCTCCAGATTTCCCAGCCGTTCGGCGTCGAAATCCGCGCTCCATTTCAGATAGGGACGCCCTCCCAAATCCAGGGCGCACAGTACCAGCGTCTCATCCATGGGAAGGATGCAGGAGCCAAAACGGACAATCCCTTTTTTGTCCCCCAATGCCTGCCGGATGGCCGTTCCCAGCACAATTCCCGTATCCTCCACCGTGTGATGGCTGTCCACCCACAGATCGCCCTTTGCCTCCACGGTGAGATCGAACAGACCATGTCTGGCAAAGCTCGCCAGCATATGGTCAAAAAAACCGATGCCGGTGGATATCCGGCTTTCTCCCGTTCCGTCCAGATCGAGGGTGAGCCGGATACCAGTCTCCTTCGTCTCCCGTTCCACAGCTGCTTTTCGTCCCATAGCTCATTCCTCCTGCCCTGCGCCTTTTATATCGGCTGCACCGTTTCTGCCGTCCTCACCTTTTTTACCAGCCGCATCTGCTTCATTGACCGCATCTGTTTCACCAGCTCCTCCCGTTTCTTGCCGCTGCCGCACCTCAATGGAAGCGGCGTGGGCCGTCAGTCCTTCCTGTCTGGCAAAACGAATCACATCCGGAGCCACGGCCATCAGCTCCTCCTTCGTATAAGCGATAATACTGGACTTCTTGACAAAATCGTCCACCGACAGCGGGGAGAAGAAACGCGCCGTTCCATTGGTGGGCAGCACATGATTGGGGCCGGCCAGATAATCTCCCAGAGGCTCGCTGGAATAAGAGCCGATAAAGATCGCTCCGGCATTTCGTATCCGGGGCATGACAAGGAAAGGGTCCTTTGTCATGATTTCCATATGCTCCGAGGCGATGGCATTGACCGTTTCAATCGCCTCATCCATATTTGCCGCCACCAGAAGATAGCCATAATTCTCCAGGGATTTTTCGATGATATCCCGGCGCGCAAGGGCCGCAGCCTGCTGGTGAACCAAGACGGAAACCTCTTGCGCCAGCTTGCCGGAGGTGGTTACCAAAATGGCGCTGGCCAGCTCGTCGTGCTCCGCCTGAGACAAAAGATCGGCCGCCACATAGCGGGGATCGGCCGTCTCATCGGCCAGCACCAGAATCTCGCTGGGGCCGGCAATGGAATCAATCCCCACGTAGCCGAATACCGCTTTTTTGGCCAGAGCTACAAAGATATTGCCCGGTCCCACAATCTTATCCACCCTGGGTATGGTCTCCGTACCAAAGGCCAGGGCCGCGATGGCCTGGGCTCCCCCTGCCCTGTAGACGCGGCTGACCCCGGCCACCTTGGCCGCTGCCAGAACGCCGGGATTTATCTGCCCGTCTTCGCCGGGAGGCGTGACCATAATAATTTCATTCACGCCGGCTACCTTGGCCGGCAGCACATTCATTAACACCGACGAGGGATAGGCGGCCTTGCCGCCGGGCACATAGACGCCGGCCCGGGCGATGGGAGTTACCTTCTGCCCCAGAATAGAACCTCCCGGCGTAACGTCAAACCAGCTGGTTTTTTTCTGTTTCTCATGATAAGAGCGGATATTGGCTGCGGCCCGTCCCAGGGTCTCCAGAAACTCTTCCCCCACTGCACAGCAGGCCTTCTCTATCTCCTCCTCTGTTACCAAAAGCTGCTCCGGCGCCAGATCCACATGATCGAAACGGCTGGTATAGGCAAGCAGAGCCTCGTCTCCCTTCTCCCTTACCTGCGCCACAATCTCGTCCACCGACGACTGATAGGCCGAATAGCTGGCCGGACTGCGCTTTAAAAGCTTCTCCAAAATATTTTTCCGGTTTTCCTCATTCAGAGGCAGAATTCTCATGATATCTCCTCCCATGCCGCTTCTTTTGACTATATCTGTATGTTTGCAGCCGCAGCCGCCCTTTGCAGGCAAGACTTAAGCCCCATATTGACATTTCTTCTATCCAATATTTTTATGTCTGCTGTCGGATCAGCTCCCGCAGCTGACCGATCAGCGTTTTGATTCGCTCGTTTTCCATCTTCATGCTCACCTGATTGACCACCATTCTGGCAGACAGAGGACAGATCTCCTCCAGGACAGTCAGCCCGTTCTCCCGCAGCGTAGTCCCGGTCTCCACGATATCCACAATCACCTCGGACAGCCCTACCAAAGGAGCCAGCTCCACCGAACCGCCCAGCTTGATGATCTCCACCGTCTGCTGCCGGTGGTTATAAAAATAATCCTTGGCAATCACCGGATATTTCGTCGCTACCCGGATCAGCTGGCGGTGTCTTAAAAGCTCCCGGGAAGATTCCGGTCCGCAGACACACATCCGGCATTTTCCGATTTCCAAATCCAGCACTTCATAAAGACGCCGTCTCTCCTCCAGAATCGTATCCCGTCCCACAACGCCGATATCGGCCGCTCCGTATTCCACATACGTGGGCACATCACAGGCCTTGGCCAGAAAGAAACGCATCCCCTTCTCCTCGTCGGTGAAAATAAGCCTGCGTGTATCCGGATCATAAAACTCCTGGCAGCTGACGCCCAGCTGACGCAGCATATCCATGGTTTTTCCGGCCAGACGCCCTTTGGCCAGGGCAAATGTCAGATATCTCATAGCCTCTCCTCCTGAAGTCTCTCCCCGGCATACAGTATCAGCCGCTCAAAGCCCTGACTGGCGGCATAGCTTCTGTAATATTCCTTTTGCGTATCATCGGGAATGTTCTCTATTCTTTGCAGGCGCACCTCATCTCCGTCTCGCCGCAGACGGCAGGCCAGCTCGATGGCCCGCTCCATCCAGCCCGGCACATAGAGGATCAACGCCTGAGGACGGGGAATATCCATATCGATCCTCTGTCTGGACAGGGCCGCCATCACAGAGTCCAGGACAATGGCAAAGCCCACGGCCTTGGCTTTTCGGCCAAACTGCTCCATCAGATTGTCATAACGTCCCCCGGTAACCACCGGCTCGCCGGAACCATAGGTATAGCCCCGGAAAATCATTCCGTTATAATAGCGATAGCCCCCTACCATGCCCAGATCGAAGGATACGTACTTTTCCAGGCCATAGCAGCCGAGAATCCGGTATACATCCTGAAGCCTCTCGATGGCCTGTCTGGCCCCCGCTCCCGCCGGCAGAGAGGCCGCCTCTTTCAGCTGGTCATCCGAGTCAAAAAAGGCCGGAAGGCGGGCAAAGAGCCCCTGCATATCCGCGTTCATTCCGCTGCGGGCCAGCTGCTCCTCCACACCAAAATAGTTTTTGTTTTCCAAAAGCCCGCAGATTATCTCCTCCGTCTCCGCCGGCAGGCCAGCCTCCGCAAAAAGGCCCTGCAAAAAGCCCACATGTCCTACCTCCAGCTGAAAATCCGTAAGACCGCAGGCCAGCAGACACTCAATGGTCAGCGCCAATATCTCCGCATCGGCGTCCGCCGAACCATCGTCCAGTAGCTCCGCACCCGCCTGCGTAAATTCTTTAAGCCGTCCCTGCAGGCTGGTCCGATTGATAAACATATTTTCTATGTAGGACAGCCGCATGGGCAATCCACCTTCTGCAAACTCTCTGGCTGCAAAGCGGGCTATGGCCGGGGTCATATCCGGCCGCAGCACCATGGTCTCCCCGTCCCGGTCAAAAAACTTAAAAAGATCCCGGGAGGCGGCGCTTCCCTTCTCCCGGCTGAATACATCAAAAAACTCAAAGGAGGGAGTGCGGATACCCTGATAGCCATAGCGATGAAATACATCGCGGATTCGCCCCTCTGCACGAAGCCTGGCGGCGTACTCCCTTCCCCAGATATCCCGAACTCCCTCCGGCGTGTGTATATTCTGATTCATGCTCCCTCCCGCGGCAGTATCACTTTAGCGTGCTACCATGTTATCAAGTGAAAAACATTATACAGAAAGAGAGCTCATTTGTCAAGTCATACCCGTCATACTCAAGTCATACTACCATCAGCTACCATCAGGCAGTTACTTTCAGCCATCCATTTTCCCTGTCCACAGCCTTACATAAAGATTTAAATATCCTGCCAAAGACAAGACCATGGCCGCTATGGCGACTGCATTTAAAATACCAATCCATCCGGAAGTAAGCTCCGGCGCCAGCAGAATAGCCAGAAGGACTGCATCCAATACGGCTGTGCATACCTTTCCGTACCATCTGGCTCCGCCAATGGTTTTTCCCATCCGCAGGGTACACAGACCGGCAACAAACATGAAAGCCTCCTTACCTACCAGGACTAACACCATGGGCCACAAATCGGGATAACGAAACAGAAAGCTGATTGCTATGGAGCCCTGCGTCAGCTTGTCCGCCACCGGGTCCAGCACCTTTCCAAATTCCGTAATCATGTTAAAACGCCGGGCCACCTGCCCGTCCAGCAAATCCGTCAGGAAAGAAACCAGCATGATTCCAGCCGCCAGATAATAATCCCTGCTGTTCTGGGCGGTCAGATACACCCACAGATATACTGGCACCAGCACAATGCGCAGATACCCCATCAGATTGGGGATCGAAAAATATTCCCTTTTCCAGTTCTTGTTCATCTTCCCTTTACCTCCTGTATCCCGCCGGGCAAACACAGACGCTACGGCGGTGTCATTTCTATTCTACACGCTTCGCCGCCAAATGAACACCCCCAAATTCAGACTTCAGCAATCCTTTCGCTTTCCTTTCAAATTCCTTATAAAAATAACCTCTGATACCCCTTTCTGCATCCCTGTGCTTTTTCCTATATCGTGCAGCCCGTACATACAGCTGAAAATACAGTATCTTTTTTTCCTCGTCTGCGGTAAAATGGAGATGTTTTAGATCCAAGAAACGACAAAGGAGATGATTATTTTGTACGCATTCCAGAATGATTACAGCGAGTGCTGCCATCCTGCCATCCTCAAACGCCTCTCCGCCCTGGAGACGGAGGCTCTCTCCGGTTATGGCACCGACGGCATCTGCGCCGCCGCTGCCAATAAAATCCGCCAGGCCATCTGCTGTCCCCAGGCCGCCGTCCACTTCGTCACCGGGGGCACTCAGGCCAATATGATTGTCATCGACGCCTGCCTGCGTCCCTGGGAAGCCGTCATTGCTGCCGACAGCGGACACATCAATGTCCATGAAACCGGAGCCGTCGAAGGCACCGGTCATAAGGTGCTGACGGCCCCGGCCAAAGACGGCAAACTGACCCCTGTCATGATTGAAGAGATATGCCGGACCCATACGGACGAGCATATGGTCCGCCCCCGTATGGTATATTTGTCTGATTCCACAGAACTGGGTACTATTTACTCCAAGGCGGAGCTTACCGCCATCCATGAGCTGTGCCGGGACAAAGGGCTTTATCTGTTCCTGGACGGAGCCCGGCTGGGAGCCGCCCTCTGTGCCGAGGGAAATGATCTGACCCTTGCAGACCTGCCCCGGCTGTGCGATGTATTTTATATTGGCGGCACCAAAAACGGAGCCATGCTGGGAGAGGCTGTAGTAATTCCCAATCCCTCGCTGCTTCCGGATTTTCGTTATCAGCTGAAACATCGAGGCGGAATGCTGGCCAAGGGCTTTTTGCTGGGCGTAAATTTCGACGTGCTTTTTACCGATAATCTGTATATGCAGCTGGCGGCCAAGGCTGACCAGGCGGCTGCCCGTCTGAAGGCCGGCCTTCTCCGTCTGCACGTTCCCATGCTGGCAGACGCTCCCGCCAATCAGCTTTTCCCCATTCTGCCGAACTCCTGGATCGGGCAGCTTCGGCAGAACTTTACCTTTGAGATATGGGGACAGAACGATCCGGAGCACACATGTATCCGTCTGACGACTTCCTGGGCAACCAGCAGCGAGGCCGTGGATGCTCTGCTGACCGCCATAGAGGAATGTCAGTCTCAAATCGGACAATAAAGGAGAAGGAGAACGAGTATGATACAGCTTATTGCCAGTGACATGGACGGCACCCTGCTGCCCCCTTATACATCGCAGGTCTCTGATCGCGCCAAAGATCTCATCGACCGCCTGATACATAACGGCATTTTATTTTGCCCGGCCAGCGGCCGCCAATACGCCAATCTGAAAATGCTTTTTGATCCTCTGGGCGACCGGATTCCTTATATCTGTGAAAATGGAGCCGCCGTCATTCTGCGGGGTGAGGTAATCGCCCAGGCTCCGATGGAGCAGGCCGCCGCCGAAGAACTTCTGGCCGACATTAACGGGCAGGACGGTTATGAGCTGCAGGTTAACGTAGTGCGCACCTGTTACCTGACACCCAAGACGGAGAGCTATCTGCGTCTGATGCGGGATCAGGTCCGCAATCATGTAACTGTGGTAAACGATATATTCTCCATTACCCAGGAACCGATTCTAAAAATCTCCGTCTACTGCGAGGAAGGTATTACCGAGGACTATCTGCGGTGGATACAGGGTAAGTACGGTCAGATTTTTCAGGTTCTCCAAAGCAGCGCCAAATTCATCGACGCTACCGCCAAAGGCATCAACAAAGGCTGGGGCATGGAAAAACTGGCAGATCACCTGGCGATTCCGACAGAGGACATCGTTGCCATCGGCGATCACAACAACGACCGTGAAATCCTGGAATTAGTGGGACATCCCGTGGTAATGAAATCCGGGCTCCCTTCTTTGCAGAAGCTTGCAGAGCAAACCATTGACACAGTGGAGGATTATCTGGCGGCTCTGCTGACGCAGGTGGAAGCGGGAGAAATATGAGAATATCTATTAATTTGTATGGACATCAAAACCGGGGCTGTTTGTCAGCCCCGGCACATATTTATACATTTTGGGGAGTAATCATTTTCCTCCCACAGCATCTGGATAATACACTTCCGCCACCTCTTTGATCTGCGCGGCAATCCGCTTTCCATCCATAATATTGACCACCTCGATCATATGCAGTTCTTCCGGAATGCTGATTCCAGTTGTCAGTTTTTTGGAGATAGCAATAATATCTGCCCAATTATAGTAAGAAGACATTTCTCCCAGTGCTGTATGTTTAACCTCGCAGGAAATATTAATCTCCTTCAGGGCTTTGCTTACCACTACTTCTGAGATGGCGCTGCTCCCCATCCCATATCCACATACAAATAATACATTGATCTTATCCTTTTTCATGACTTGCCGTCCTCGCTTTTAATGGATCAGATTTCCGATAAGCTTCAAAATTTCTGTCACACCAGGGATCACTGTCGCCCAGTCAAACATACCGCTCCAACCCACACCGCTGGGGTATTTCATCAGACTGATCGCCCAGACCGTGCCAAAGGTCTGAATAAAGGCCAAAATAATACAGCAGATGACGATGGATTTTATTCCGCCATATTTATTGGCCACAACGCCTACGGCACCACCAGTAAAAAATAAGGGAATAAAACCAGGCAATACCATGATCGGACTGCCAATCAGGTATAAAATTCCAATCGCAAGCACGGTTCCCAGAGTTGTAAATACAAAGCCCAGGGTCGCCGCGTTGGGCGAAAAGGGAAGGAGTGCTGCAACATCAATGGCCGGAACAGCATTTGGAACTATTTTTTCCTGAATTCCTTTGAATGCCCCTACAAGCTCACCGCACATCATTCGTACGCCGGTCAGCAAAATAACCATATCCATCGAGAATTCTATACCCAAAGTAATCAGATACAAAATCCAATTTTCCCCGCCAATCTCTTCAATCCCTGATATCCCCAAAGGTGCCATATAAAGCCCCATAAACAGGGTCATCAAAATCGCTACGGAAGCCACATTATTATTGAATATGGACAGCCAGCCAGGAAGATTCAAATTTTCCGCATCGCTCTTTTTGGGATCACCAAACTTTCCCGCAAATTTAGAAAAAAACCACAGGCCAATCTGTTGATTGTGACCAATGGTAAATCCTCCTCCATCCGTCACCTTGTCACATACATTCACTGCCAAAGTCGTAGAATAGGCCCAATACAAACCGACCAATATACCGGCTATAATCATGGAGGCTGTGCTTCCCAGCCCCAGATACGCCACTACCAGCCATAAAATAGCCTGTGAATGAGCCACTCCGCTGTTTCCTGTCAAAAGTACCCCTTTCGCTTTCGTATACTTTCCAAAATATACAAGTACAATGTTGACCAGGAATGCAATCAGATATACATAACCGACCAAACCAAACAGATCCCCCAGAGCTTCCGTTGTCGTGGAACGCATTGCATAAGGGTCCATAATATATCCGGTAATACCAAACGCCTCGCTGACCGCTGTTGTAATCGGCTTAAATGTATTGGAAAATTGGTTTCCGCCAAAGATTACCATCTGTATACCCACCATTGTGCTGATGGTACCGGTAATCACTTTGACCGGTGGCTTTTTCCCCAATATATAGCCGATACAAACCAATAAGCCCATCATTACTACCGGCGCCATCAACAGATTATATATGGCATCCAGTATTGCTGACAAAACACCCATTTTCTACCTCCATCCTTTCTTGTAAAATTCCCCCATTGGCAGGCTTGGCTTTCCTCCTTTCTCTTCCCTGCCCCCGTATTTTTTCATCTTGGTCCTGTATATTCCAGAATATATAGGGTCCCATCAAACCGATCCACAATATAAATCAATTCATCGCTGTCTACAAAGACATCATTGGTTTGGATAACAGAACTTCCCTCCGGTTTTGCCGGAATAAAATACCCAACTTCCTTCGGTCTGTAAGGATCTTGTATATCAATAATCCTCAGTCCCCCGTTAAAGTATGTAATATATACCAGCTGATCGTCCACCAATGATCCCGGCCTGCATTCATGAATATTGTGAGAGCCAAACCTTCCTCCTTTTTCAGCAAAGCCTTCGGATTCCACCTGAATCGTGGCAATGGGAATCGGATTGGTTTCTTCACGGATATCTACAATCCATGCCAGTTTTTCCGGTTCTTTGCAGTTGTCGACAAAGGCTTCATCGGTTACAATCATTATCTTTCTCTCCGGCATAGGAAGCACAGTATGTGTCAAACCGCCAAAGGGAGGACATAAATTACAATGAGACACCATCTTAGGATGATATAGATCCGACACGTCAATAATAGTAAATCCCCCATCACTCCAGCCCAGGTAAGCACGATTTCCCACTACCATGGCGGGTCCATGAGCCCGGATTTTGCTGCCTGGTTTCCACGTCGGAACCTCTCCTCCTCCTTTCCACATGCCCGGAAGCCAAAAATTTGAGATCACCTGCGGTGCCTCAGGTCTCTGCATATCAATAATCTGGTAAATACAATCGGTAAACCCCTCTGGATGAGCTGTAATATGAGCATATTTTCCATCTACAAACCACATCCGGTGTACGCCTCTGCCCCCGGTTTTCATAAAAGATATTTCTTTTGGAGAACGCTTGTCAGAAATATCAAAAACCCGCATTCCGGCTGTCCAGGAAAAAATTTTCTTGTCAAGCTGCTCATTGTTGACAATCATAATATCACCGGAAACCTGAACTTTGTGGGAGTGTGTATTATACGGCGGTTTCACCTTGCTGAGCACGGAGGGCCGCAGCGGATCTTTTACATCCACCAAGGTAACTCCTTCCGATTCCATGTGTGAAATGTACGCCGTTTTGTTATCCACAATAATTTGTCCGGCTCCTTCCGAGGCCACCTTTGTCTTACTGATCAGCCGAACATTTTTTCTGTGTTCTCTGTGATCTGCCAAAAAACTGCTCATATTTTCCCTCCCTTATGCCATTTTTAACAGGATTCCTATTACCGCCGATGATGCTATATATACAATCGGATGCTTTTTTCCCTTCCGGATCAAATAATACAAAATCGTAAAAAGTATAATTCCTTTCCAGTCAAGCAGATCTCTGAAAATATGCGTCTCCTTGTAGAGGTCTGTGTTAAACAGCGCCACTTTGACTACCTCCAGAAAAGCAGAAACAATCAGAGCTGCAACGGCCGGACGCAGTCCATAAAAAGCTGCCTTGACCCACTCGTTTTCCATGAACTTATTTAAAATCCGCGCAATCAGGATAATAATGACAACCGACGGGGCAATGACAGCCAGCGTAGCCACCATACCGCCTAAGAGACCGCCGGTCAGATATCCCACGTACGTCGCCATATTTATTCCGATTGGACCTGGCGTGGATTCGGAAATAGCGATCATATTAATAATATCTTCAGCAGAATACCATCCCGTCCTGGCCGATATATCATATAAAAAAGGCAGGGAAGCCAATCCGCCTCCAATGGCAAAAAGCCCGATTTTTAAAAATTCCCGAATTAATTCCAGATAAATCATTTCGTTCCCCCTGCTCGCTTTACACAAATTCCAGCTGCTGCCATAACCACCACCGCAAGAATCGGAGAAAGAGAAATAAAAACTACCGCAGCCAATGTGATCAGAAAAAAGCAACAGGTAATACGATCCACCACACTTTTTTTCCAGAGAGACGCAATGGCTGAAAGTATCAACGCCGCCACGCAGACCTGTACGCCGGCCAAAGCATTCTGTACAATTTCAAGGTCCGTAAAGTTATTGATAAAAGCCGCAATAATTGTAATGATAACGTAAGACGGACTGACCACCCCCAGGGCCGCTGCCAGCGCCCCGGCCGTTCCTTTGACCCTGTATCCGATCAGCGAAGCGGTATTGCTGGCAATAATACCCGGCGTACATTGCGCAACGGCATAAAAATCCAAAAGCTCCTCATTGGTAATCCATCCCTTTTTTTCTACCGCCTCTTTTTCCAGCATGGGAAGCATGGCATACCCCCCGCCGAATGTCAGTCCCCCTATTCTCAGAAAAGCGACAAACAATTCCCATAGCACCTTCATATCCGTCCCTCCTGATCTTTTCTGAGTTTAGTTTAGCATATTTATATCTATTTGAAAAATATTGATTGGATATAGAAACTATATAAATTCAATATACTGTTTTTTTAGAGAATCCCAGACGAATAAATTGTTCAGGCGGACTGTCATTTTCTTTCATTAGGCGGATCATCGTTTTCACCATTTGCTCCTCAACCGCCGCATCTTGAATGGGATATAACTGACCAGGATCTTTTTCCAAATCAAAAAGAAGCGTTCCAAATTTTCCTACCTTGTATTTATCCCGTGCTTTTATTTTCAAAACAGGACAGCCTTTGGTAAAAGAAAATGGAGGCACCAGGACAGCCCCTTTCAATTCCTCCGTCGAAAATCTCTCATTCATGTGCATTGGCATCAAAGTATAATTGTATATTTCCTCTGATTTTTCCGGAACAGGTGCGCGCATATATACATATCTGCCGTCCGTGATATTTACATGGCCGCTGAACGTGCCGTAAAGAGCATATTTCCGCACAGGCTCATCCCGGTCCAGAACACCTGCCAGGTCCTTTCCCTGAACATCCGGCGGAATAGAACAGCCAAAATAAGAAAGAATCGTCGGAGCCCAGTCGATCATCTGAACCAGCGATTTTCTGACCTCGCCGGCTCTTTGAAAACGAGGGTCCCAAATAAACAGCGGAGTCGAAGCAATTTCATTGTAATAAGGCATCTGGTTTTTCCCCCAATACCCATGCTCCGCCAAAAGGAATCCATGATCGGTTCCCACAATCAGCATTGTATCCTTCCACAAATCCAAGCGATCCATCCGATTCAAAATCCGCTGCAAATTATAGTCGCACATTGTCGTTAATGCCTGGTATTGCCTGCGGCAGTGCTGCGTTTCTTCTTCCGTCTCTTCCGCTTTTCCTCTGGGCCAGTCAAAATGTTTTCCTGTGTAATCCTCCGGATACAGCTCTATATATTTCTGTGGCGCATAAAAAGGTTCATGAGGATCAAAGGTCTCCAGATGCAAAAACCAGTTATCCTGATCTTTATTTTTTTCAATAAACTCGCAGGCAAGATCAAAGCATTTTGTCTGAGGAAAATCCTTTTCTTCGCAAATATATTTTCGATTTACCCAATCATATCGCCACAGCCCCGATGTCCCGCCGCCGGTTTGCTTTTGGGGAATCTTGACTACTGGAGGAATTTCCGGATTCTGAACCTGTCCCTTCCAATGATCTCCCTCCTGTCCCCTCACAATTTCCCAGGAAGAATACCGATTATGATAAGTTGCTCCTCCGTCTTCCCAATAATGCAGATGGTCGCTGATCAGATGGCAGTAAATTCCGCTCTCCCTGAGAATCTGCGGCATGGAATCATCAAACGGTTCCAGAGGCCCCCACTCACGATGAAGGAAATTATACCGTCCGGTATGCAGCTCACGTCTGGCCGGTATACAGGGCATACTCCCTACATAGCTGTTGTCAAACCGTACGCTATGTTTGGCTAACCGCTGAAACCCAGAGCCAACCGTCCCACATTCCGGTTCATAGGGCGGCAGCAAACGTTTATTCAGACTGTCATAGAAAACAAGAATCGCTTTCATTTTCCTCCTCCTCTACAAAGCCATATTAACAAACCATACCTTTTGATTGGAGTGTACCATGTCTGACAATATTTGAAAAATATCACTTTTATATGGGAGACATACGATATCCATATATTCATTCAGTGTTTTGAAATTGATTGTACACAAATGCAATGCTATACTGAAAAAAAAGGAGGGTTCATATGGACTTGAAACAACTTCAATACTTTATTGCCGTCGTCGAAGAAGAAAATATCAGTGCAGCCGCCCGTAAACTTCATATGTCACAGCCGCCACTGAGTCACCAGATTAAATTGTTAGAGCAGGAACTGGGAGTCAAGCTCTTGGAAAGAGGTCCCCGCAAAATTATTCTTACCGACGAGGGAAAACTTCTCTATAAACGGGCGCATCATATGCTGGAACTGGCTGACACAACAATCAAAGAGCTGGAAGACTGCCGCAGAGGTCACGCCGGAACCCTGCATATTGGCACAGTTTCCACTTCCGGGGCTGTTATGACAGATGAACGAGTTTTAAATTTTCATCGGGCCTATCCGCACATACGATTTGAGATACATGAGGGAAACACCGTAGAGCTGATCGACTGGATTGAGGCAGGCATTATCGAACTTGCGGTTATCCGCACGCCCTTCAAAAGAGAAACACTGAATCAGAAATATTTGGAACCGGAACCTCTGGTAGCCTTGATGCGCAAAGACTTTGACTGGTGCCCCGATAGACAGGCGATACAAATAAATGAACTGCAGAATCGTCCCCTTATCTATCACCGCAGATTTGAAAACAGAATTGAAAATGCCTGCCATAAAGCCGGCTTTGAACCTTATATTGTCTGTAAAAGCAATGATGTTCGCACTGCCACGCTATGGTCAGCTGCCGGCGCAGGAATAGCTCTTGTTCCAAGAATTGCTATCCACTACGCCGGCAGAGATGACATGATCTACAAAGAAATTAATTGTCCTGACTGCATTTCGCGCTTGTGTATTGTCTGGCAGCACAGCCGATTTCTTTCCTTTGCTGCCCGGACCTTTCTGGATCTCTTTGATGGGACCCAGGAAGATTATCTGCCGGAGCATGAAGAAGAACAAGGCTAAGCGCCATACCAGTCAATAAAATGTTTTTCATCCCCGAACTACTGGATGACGAGCCGCCGTCACCTCGTCAGGCCGCCCAATGGGGGTGGTCCGAGGGCTGGCATGCAAAGCTTCGGGATCGGTCTGTGCAAGCCGCGCAATCTCCAGAAGGGCGGCCGCCGCCTCATCCAGGGTCTCCCGGCTCTCGGTCTCCGTAGGCTCAAACATCAGCGCTTCATGGACGATGAGAGGGAAATACATGGTCGGCGGATGGATGCCGTGATCCAGCAGCGCCTTGGCCACATCCAGAGCCGTCACCCCGTACTTCTCCTTCCAGGATTGCAGACTCACCACAAACTCGTGCATACACAGGCCATCGTAAGCCATGGGATAGGTATCTGCCAGCTTTGTCCGCAGATAATTGGCATTGAGAACCGCATTGCGGGCCGCTTCCACAATTCCCTCCCGTCCCAGGGTCAGGATATAAGTCAGAGCCCGGACCACCACCAGGAAATTGCCGTAGAAAGCCTTTACACTGCCAATGGTCTGTTCCGCTCCGGTCCAGCCGTAGCTCCCATCCTCCTTCTTCTGCACTCTGGCGCCGGGCAGGAAGGGAGCCAGGGCCTCCGAGCATCCCACAGGTCCGCTGCCGGGACCGCCGCCGCCATGGGGAGTGGCAAAGGTCTTGTGCAGGTTCAGATGCACTACGTCAAAACCCATGTCTCCGGGACGGGCAATGCCCATGATGGCATTCAGATTGGCGCCGTCGTAATAATTCAGTCCGCCCGCTTCGTGAACGATCTTCGTTATTTCCAGAATATTTTCATCAAACATCCCCACTGTATTGGGGTTGGTGAGCATCAGACCGGCTGTGTCCTCTCCCACCGCTTCCCTCAGGGCCTCCAGGTCTACAGACCCATCGGGAGCGGAAGGCACATTCACCACCGTAAGGCCGGCCATGGCCGCGCTGGCAGGATTGGTGCCGTGGGCCGAATCAGGAACAATGATCTTGGTCCGCTTCATATCGCCTCGGCTGTGGTGCCAGGCCTTGATCAGCAAAAGTCCCGTAAATTCACCGTGCGCTCCGGCGGCGGGCTGGAAAGTCATAGCCGACATTCCGGTAATCTCGCAGAGATATTTTTCAGCCAGATATAATACCTCCATGCACCCCTGAGCCGTCTCGGCAGGCTGCAGCGGATGAATCTGGGTAAACCCGCTCAGGGCCGCGGCTTCCTCGTCAATCTTCGGATTGTACTTCATCGTGCAGGAGCCCAGAGGGTAAAAGCCGTCGTTGACGCCGTGCGTCCTGCGGGCCAGAGCCGAATAGTGCCGGCTGATCTCCGTCTCCGACACAGAGGGCATTCCCAGAGGAATCTTCCGGCAATCGGCCTGGGCAGGCTCTGCCCTCTCCACATCGCAAGGCGGCAGGAGGGACAGCCCTCTTCCTTCTCTTCCCTTTTCTGTAATCAGCTGCATAACCGGGTCACCTCCTTTACAGCGCCGACCAGCTCATCCATCTCCGCCTTTGTATTCTTCTCCGTAACACACCAGAGAATATCCCGGCGGCTCAAAGGAAGGCCTCCCAGGACCCCCTTCTCTTCCAGCCATTTGAGATAGACGGAACTGGGGATCTCGCTTTCCGTCACAAATTCATGGAAGAAATCTCCCTGATATTTTAGCTTAAGCCCCGCTTTGGCAAGTTCTTTCTGCAAATAGTGGGCCTTGGAATAGCACTGACTGGCGGTCTCCCTCAGGCCCTCGCTTCCCATGGCCGACAGATAAACGGCCGCTGTCAGCGCACAGAGGGCCTGATTGGAGCAGATATTGGAGCTGGCCTTCTCACGCCGTATATGCTGTTCCCTGGCCTGCAGGGTCAGCACAAAAGCCCTGTTGCCCTGATCATCCTTTGTCTCGCCGACGATCCGGCCAGGGAGCTTGCGCATCATATTTTCCTTCGCCGCCATAAAGCCCAGATAAGGGCCGCCCCAGGAGAGAGGCATTCCCAGAGGCTGACCGTCGCCCACCGCAATGTCCGCCCCGCATTCCGCCGGCGTCTTTAAAATTCCCAGAGCAATGGGATTGCAGCCCATAATAAACTTGGCTCCCGCCTGATGGGCAAGACCGGCAAGGGCCTCGCAGTCCTCCAGCTGTCCGTAATAATTGGGCTGCTGAACATAGAGACAGGCGGTGCGTCCGTCTAACAGCTGTTTAAGAGCCTCTGCATCGGTACGTCCCTCCTTTTGGGGGGCAATGACCACCTCCGCACCGCTTCCAAAGGCATAGGTGCGGATTGTTCCAATCACCGCCGGAGGAGCTGCCGCAGACACACAGATCACCGTCCTCTTGCGGTCGCGGCACATAGCCGCCGCCTCCGCCGCCGCCGTGGCCCCGTCGTAGACGGAGGCATTGGAAACATCCATGCCGGTGAGCCGGCAGATCAGCGTCTGATATTCAAAAATAGACTGGAGTATTCCCTGACTGATTTCCGCCTGATAAGGAGTATAGGCCGTCACAAAATTTTCCTTGGCCACCACGCTTTTTACAATAGCAGGGATATAGTGATTATAGGCCCCTGCTCCCCGGAATATATGACGGAACACCCGATTTTTCCCGGCGATCTCCTCCATTGCATCCCGCACGGCAAGCTCCGACAGTCCCTCCGGCAGATCAAGCTCATGGAGGCGCACCTTCTCCGGAATTTTCTCAAACAGCTGGTCAAAGCTGTCAAGACCTATAGCCTGCAGCATTTCCTGCTGTTCCCTGCTTGTTCCTGGTACATAAGAACCCATTTTATTCCTCCGCTTTCATCTCTCTACTGCTGTTCCTGCTCCACCAATGCCGCATATTCCTGCGCAGTCATCAGATTCACCGTATCTGCGATATCCGCAGCCTTGACCAGCCAGGACTCATAGGGGGTCTCGTTTATAAATTCAGGATGATCCATAAGCTCCTCGTTGACCTCCTCCACACGTCCCGTCACCGGAGAATAAACGTCCGACACAGCCTTGACGGACTCCACATCGGCCATGGCCTCACCGGCAGACAATTCTGTATCTGCCTCCGGCAAATTGACAAAAACCAGATCTCCCAGCTCGCTCTGGGCATACTCCGTAAGCCCGATCAGCGCAGTCTGCTCATCCAGCATCTTTACCCACTCGTGCGAATCCGTGTACTTCAGTTCTTCGGGAAAATTCATTTTTCTACCTCCTGTGAATATATTTTCTGATACAGACAGACGGGAAAGATTCCATGGCTGTCTTATGCTCTCTTATTTATGCGCTTTTATTTATACTCTTTTATAAAAAGGAAGCTTTACTACCTCGGCCTCTACCTCCCGGCCTCTCACCAAAGCTGTGAGACGGGTTCCCGGTTCGGCATACTCTTTTTCAATCAGCGCCATTGCCGCCGGATATCCCAGATACGGACAGTGCGTCCCCGATGTGCTGACCCCGATCTGTTTGCCTTGAGCATAGATCGGCGCCTCCTCACGGATAATTCCCCGTCCCGTCACCTTCAGCCCCACCCTCTTGCGGGTTGGCGCGCCGGACTCCTCCATGGCTTTGCGGCCCACAAAATCACCTTTGGTCTTAAACTTTACAAAAATCCCGAGGCCCGCCTCTCTGGGGCTGATCTCATCAGAAAGCTCATGTCCATAGAGCGGCATCCCAGCCTCCAGCCGAAGGGTGTCTCTGGCACCCAGCCCGCAGGGCAGAATCCCTTCCTCCTCGCCGGCCTTCATGACAAGCTCCCAGAGCCTGGGAGCGTCCTGAGCCTGGCAGTAAAGCTCAAAGCCGTCCTCTCCGGTATAGCCGGTACGGGAAATCACACAAGGGATCTCCTCAATCTGACCGTCAAAGCAGGCATGATAATACTTCTCCGGAATCTGCTCTTCGGCTGCCAGCTTTCTCAGTACTTTTTCTGCGGCGGGACCCTGCAAAGCCAGCTGGGCCACCCGGTCCGAAATATCGGTCAGCTTCTCTTCCTCACCCAGGTAACGGCTCATAAAGGCAAAATCCTTCTCCCGGTTGGAGGCGTTGACCACAATCATGTACCGGCCTCCTTTCTCCCGGTAAACAATCAAGTCGTCCACCACGCCGCCCTGCTCGTTGCACATGGGACTGTAACGGGCCTGCCCGTCCTCCATGCCGCCGAAATCATTGGTCAGCACCCGGTTCAAAAAGGCTTCCGCCCCCTCGCCTTCCAGGACAAACTCTCCCATATGGGAAACATCGAACAGCCCGCACTGCTTCCGGACAGCCATATGCTCGCCGATCACTCCCGCCCCGTACTGCACCGGCAAAAGATAACCGGCAAAGGGAACGATCTTACCGCCCAGAGCCAGATGTGTCTCGTACAGCGGAGTCTTCTTTTCCATCTCTTTTTATGCCTCCTTGCTCGTTAAAATTGAAACCATACAAAAAGCGCTCAGGAAATAACGCTGTATTTCCTGAGCGCTCTGTATCCGTACCTGAAAGATTTGCTTCTTCGGTGCATGTACCTCCATGCTTTCCAGAGTGTCGTCCAGACCCGGTCCTTTTGCCTGAGAGTTTGCTGCCGGCTTCCCCTTCGGCGCCGTTTATACCGGTCTCTCCCGAATCCTTCATCCGACCTCCTTATTCTCTTTATGTACCTTTATGGTACCATGAGTTGGAGGCTCTGTCAAATGAAATCCCGGTTTTTGTTAAACTCTGTCTTAGAATACCGGCACTACGGAACCGCTGTAGTTTTCGTTGATATAATCCCGAACGGTATCGCTGAGCAGAGCGTTTACCAGAGCCTGCGTTTTCTCATCGTTCTCATGGCCCTCTCTCACTGCCAGCACATTTACATAGTAATTACGGATAATATCCGAATCTGGATCTTCGGTAGCAATTGCGTCGGTAGCGGCGTTCAGACCGGCCTGCAGGGCATAGTTGCCGTTGATAACAGCCAGATCTAAATCCTGCAGAATATTCGTAATCTGAGCTGCTTCCATCTCTACAATTTCCAGATTTTTCGGATTGTCCACAATGTCGACTATCGTCGCCTCAATACCTGCATTCTCATCCAGCGTAATCAGTCCCTGCTCCTGCAGCAGAATCAGAGCTCTGGCCTCGTTGGTCACATCGTTGGGAACTGCAATGGTCGCTCCATCCGGCAGCTCCTCCAAAGAAGAGCAGCGTCCGGGGAAAATTCCCATGGGCTCATAGTGAACATCGGCCACCGACACCAGATGGGTGCCTCTCTCCTCATTGAACTGATCCAGGTACTGCTGATGCTGGAAATAGTTCGCATCCAAATCCTCGCTCTCCAGATTTTCATTGGGCTGTACATAGTCGGAGAATGTAACGATCTCCAGCTCATAACCTTCCTCAGCCAGAACCTCCTTGACTACCTCCATGATCTCTCCATGGGGCGTAGGGCTGACACCTACACGAATCACGTTATCCTCCTCATTTCCGCCGCCGGAGCAGCCGGTCAGAACAGCCGTCAGAGCCAGCACGGCAATAAGCAGGGCCGCCAGTTTCTTTCCAATCTTTTTCATAATAAATCCTCCTCTATTTATGGATTGTCTCCTGTTTTCACAGGAAATAAAACTGAATCTATGCCAAACAACAGTACAAAACGGTTTCCTATCATCTCTGCCCCCTTTTTCCGCTGCGCGCATAGCGGCAGGAGCTTCCCGATGAGGCACTGTCGTATCAGCCTCTCACAGATATCTTAACATACCTGAACCGCCGGCCAGTCTTAATGCAGACGCCGGTCCAGAATCTTGGCCAGCCGCATTCCGATAGCCTGGAACACCTGGACAATAATCACCAGCAAAATAACCGCCACCCACATGACCGCCGTATCCCCGCGGTAATAGCCATAGTTGATGGCCCAGGCGCCCAGTCCTCCGGCGCCCACGGCTCCTGCCATGGCCGAGTAACCCAGGATCGTCGTAACGCTGATGGCCGCTCCCACAATCAAAGAAGGCTTGGCCTCCGGCAATATCACCTTGCTGATAATCTGCCATGTGCTGGCTCCCATAGCCTGGGCAGCTTCCACCACTCCCGGATCTACCTCCTTTAACGAAGACTCCACCATTCGCGCCACAAAGGGAGCCGAGCCGATAATCAGCGGAATAATCGTGGCCGCCGAACCGTATGCCTTGCCCGCGATCAGACGCGTAAAGCCGGAAAGGGCGATCATCAGGATCAGGAAGGGCACGGAACGAAAGAAATTGACGACAAAGCCCAGTACCTGATTCACCGCCCGCATCGGCCGTATTCCTCCCTTGTCGGTAATCACCAGAATAACGCCCAGAGGCAGGCCAATGATATAGGCAACCGCAGCAGAGATAACTGTCATATATAAGCTTTCCCAGACCTGGGAAGGCAGCAGGCTAATCAAATTCCAATCCATTTTGTCAATTCTCCTCCTCGTAACGGATATGGTGAGCAGTCAAGTAGCTGTACATTCTCTTAACTGCCTTCTCATCGTCCGGCAGCTCGACAATCATATGGCCAAAGGCCTTGCCGTCGATGTCCTTGGTATCGGCGAACATGATGTTGACCGGATAACCGCACTCCAGCACCATACCGGAGATCACCGGCTCGTAGGATGACATCCCGTCAAAGACAATACGCAGGCTTCGTCCGTTCTGACCAAAACGGTATTCCTTCTTGCCATCGGGGAAAATCAGCTGTTTTGCAATCTGGGTTTTGGGCTTTACGAAAATCTCTTCCACCCTTCCTTCTTCCACGATGTGGCTCTGGTCGATGATCGCCACACGGCTGCATATCTCCTCAATCACCTTCATCTCGTGGGTAATGACCACAATCGTAACGCCCATGGTCCTGTTGATTTCCTTGAGAAGAGACAGAATCGAACTGGTCGTAGTCGGGTCCAGGGCGCTGGTCGCCTCATCGCACAAAAGCACTTTGGGATTGGTTGCAAGAGCTCTGGCTATGGCTACCCGCTGTTTCTGTCCGCCGGACAGCTGCGAGGGATAGGAACCGGCCCGGTCCGAAAGGCCCACAATCTCCAAAAGCTCCTCCGCCCTGCGCTTTGCCTCTTCCTTCGGAATGCCTGTAAGTTCCAGCGGAAAGGTAACGTTTCGCAGCGCTGTGCGCTGCATCAGCAGATTGAAGCTCTGGAAAATCATTCCGATCGAACGCCTCTGTTCGTTGAGCTGCTTCTCTGTCAGCGAACCCAGCTCATGTCCGTCAAAATATACCCGCCCGTCGCTTGGCCGCTCCAGGAAATTCATGCAGCGCACCAGCGTACTCTTGCCCGCTCCGCTGAGGCCGATGATTCCAAATACCTCTCCCTCGCAGATCGAAAGATTGATCCCGTCCAGGGCAACGACCGGACCGTTCTTGGTATAGAATGTCTTGTTCAAATCCTCAATTCGGATAATTTCTCTGCCTTTGCTCATCATTTTACTCCTTGCTGCACACCTTGCTATTGATAAAAAAAGGCTCCCGTCCCTTTCTAAAGGACGAGAGCCGCATAAGCTTCGTGATACCACCTTTGTTCGTCTGTCTCTCACGAAACAGACCTCCGTAAGTACGGGACCATAGAGTCCGATACTCTGCGCTGTAATGGGCGCTCCCATTACGATCTAATCCCAAGGGGAAGTCGATCGCACCGCTCCAAGACCATCTTCAACCACATCCGCCGTACTTCCTCACACCTTACGAAGCTCTCTGCAACTTTGTCTGTGATCTACTCTTCTTTTCTCTGCGTTTTTATATAAACGTTTCAATATGATTTTTGATTATACTCCCCGATTTTTCCTTTGTCAAGCATCAATTTATCCGTTTTGGGCCCCCAGTCTTCACGCTGAAGTGAAAAGTTTATTTCCACTTTGAAGGGGGCAAAGTAGATTTTACTCTTTCACTCATTTCCACTTCCCAAAAGGTAGCATTTAGTCTTACACTTTTCATGTTAGGCAGTCGCCAGAAAGG
>CALWLM010000154.1 GCA_944381515.1 uncultured Lachnospiraceae bacterium
TCCTTTAGCTCCGGCGTTGTGTAGCGCTCCGCATTGGTCAGCGTCTGCTTGCGGATATAGCGGTCCGGCACCAGTTCCTTAAAGGAGTTGGTAACCTCCAGATAATAGCCGAAGACCTTGTTGAAGCGGATTCGCAGATTCTTGATGCCGGTGGCTTCTTTTTCTTTTTCCTCCAGCTCCGTCAGCCATTTCTTGCCGTCGGTCTTGGCTGCGCGAAGCTTGTCCACCTCCTCATTGTAGCCGTCCCGGATCAGTCCGCCCTCCCGAACGATAATCGGCGGGTCCTCCACAATGGAGGAACGGATCAGCTCAGCCAGATCTGTCAGGCAGTCCAGATCATCGTAAAGCCGCTTTAGTATGCCGTCGGAAAACTGAGCCAGCTGCTCCTTGATATGGGGCAGCATGTCGATGGAACGGCCAAAGGCCGTCAGATCTCTGGCGCCTGCGCTCTGATAGGTGATGCGGCCGATCAGTCTTTCCAGATCGTAGATGGGCCCCAGATACTCCCGAATCTCCTCTCGGGTTATGTAGTTCTGATTCAGCGCGTCGATGGCGTCGTATCGGGCCAGTATCTCTTTTTTATCCAGAAGCGGCTGCTCGATGAAGCTGCGCAGAAGCCTGGCGCCCATGGCCGTGCGGGTCCGGTCCAGAACCCACAGAAGAGACCCTCGTTTATTTTTTTCCCGAAGGGTCTCCAGCAGCTCCAGATTGCGTCTGGTGGAGGTGTCCAGGATCATAAAACCGCCGGTGCGGTATATCTGTATCCGAGAGAGATGGGCCAGCGAATTTTTCTGGGTCTCATTGAGATACTGCATCAGAACGCCGGCCGCCACAGCTCCGGTGGGGAAATCTGCAAGCCCCAGTCCATCCAGCGTCTGCACATGGAAATGGGTGCAGAGAGTCTCGCTGCACCGTTCATCGTCAAAATAGCGGGCCTCCAGGGTAGTAATCAGCGTATGAATCCTGCCTTTCAGCTCGTCAAAATCCAGGCCGCTCATGCAGAAGGCATTGTTGCACAGGATTTCTGCCGGCGTGAATTTCATGATCTCGTCCTGCAGCGCCCGCAGGGAATCCACCTCCGTCAGCAGAAATTCTCCGGTGCTTACATCCGCCGTGGCAATGCCGAAGGTCTGCTCCATCATAACAATGGCCATGATGTAATTGTTGCGGGTCTCGTCCAGAGCCTGACCGCTTAGGATGGTTCCCGGCGTGACCACCCGGATAACCTCTCTTTTCACCAGCCCCTTGGCCAGCTTCGGGTCCTCCATCTGTTCAGCTATAGCTACTTTGTAGCCTTTCTGGACCAGGCGGTTCATGTAAGTTTCGGCTGCATGGTAGGGTACTCCGCACATGGGGGCCCGCTCTGCCAGGCCGCAGTCCTTCCCCGTCAGCGTAAGCTCCAGCTCCCGGGAGACCGTCTCTGCGTCCTCGAAAAACATCTCATAGAAATCTCCCAGCCGGTAAAACAGTATGCAGTCCGGGTATTGTCTCTTTGTCTCAAGATAATGCTGCATCATTGGTGAAAGCGCCACAATAATTTCCTCCGTGAAAACAAGGGGCTGCCGCCGCCGTCTCTGCCTTTTGCCGGCAGTCCGGCTGGCCGCAGCGCCCTTTAAAAGCGTCTACTGACCGATATAATAAGCAATTTTGATATAGCGGGGAAGATCCCGGAAAAACTGGTCCAGGGAGGTACGTCCTGAGCCGGGATCGTTGATGGAAAAATCAGAAGCCGTAAGATCCGACGCAGAGTCGATTTCCTTGTCGCCGGGATCAAAACCCGTCACCAGGACCCAGTGCTGGCTGCCGCTCGTCCGGCGGGAGCCGATGAGTACGGGAATCCCCTGGTGAAGCTTTTGGTAGATCTTTACCAGATAATCCGTTCCGTAATACTGGTAATATTCCTCCGGCCAATAGAGATTGCCTTCACCGGAATAGACTAGCTGGGACGCCATCTGATCCGGAAGAATCTCCGTGCCGGTCAGATAGGATTCGCACATGGCAAAGCAGGTGGTGGTGCAGCCGATTTCCGCCATAGTGTGAGTCGACTCACCCAGGTTGATATCTCCCCAGCGGCCGTCGGTCTGCTTGTAAAGAACCACATCCAGCTGCACCGCATCGCCGGTATACTCCATCAGGGAGATATAATCGGCGCTGCAGTATCCTTCGATCTGCTGTCCGGTTTCCGCATCGGCGCCGGCAACCGGATAAAAGCCGTAAACCTGCGGGCCGGTGACCGTGATTTTTTGTCCTGCCGCAAAATTTCCGATAACCGTGGCCTGGGGATAACAGAAGCGGCGCACATTCAGCGTCTCAAAGGCGATAACCCAGCCGTCTCTGGGCTCTTCTCCTACTACAAGCATCTCCTTGACGCTTAAAGGAGTGGCATCGGAAGGCTCCTGGTCAGGGGTCTGTCCGGAGGCGTCCAAAAGGCCTTCGGAAGTCTCTGCGAGACTGCCCTCTTCCGCTCCTTTGGCGTCGGCATCCGCCTGAGCCGAAACGGAAGGAACGGTTCCCTCCTCTGTCCCGGTCTGCGCGGAATTCTCCCCCGCAGCGCAGGCTGCAAGGCAGAGCGCCGCAAGGAGGCAGGCTGCAAACAGGCCTCCCCGTATTTTTACCGATGTATTTCTGCCGTTCTGCTTTTTCCTTCGTACCTTGGTCATCTCACTGCTCTTCCATTCTTCCCATATAATAAAAACCCTTGGACTCCAACAGCCTTACCGGCACGATCTGGCCGATGAGCTCCTGCGAGCCCGGGAAATGCACCATAACGTTGTTGCTCAAACGGCCCGTCACCAGACCGTCGTGCTGACTATCCGTTCCCTCCACCAGAGCCTCCAGCACCCGGCCGGTATCCCTGGCGCTCATCTCGCGGGAAATCTGCGAAACCAGAGCCAGCAGCCGGTCGAAACGCTCCTGGGCCACCTCTTTGGGAATCTGGTCCTCCATAGCTGCCGCCGGCGTACCGGTCCTCTTGGAATAAAGGAAGGTAAAGGCACTGTCATAGCGAACGCGGCGCACCACGTCCAGGGTGTCCTCAAAGTCCTCCTCCGTCTCCCCCGGAAAGCCCACGATAATATCCGTAGTCAGAGAAATATTCGGAATCTCCCGCCGAATCTTCTCTGCCAGAGCCAGATACTGTTCCTTATCATAATGGCGGTTCATCAGACGCAGAAGCCGCGAGCTGCCGGACTGCAAAGGCAGATGCAGGTGGCGGCAGATCTTCTTGGAGTCCTTCATGACGGCAATCAGTTCATCGGAGAGATCCTTGGGATGGGAGGTCATAAAACGAATGCGCTTTAGTCCTTCCACCGCCTCCACTCTGCGCAGAAGCTCCGCAAAGGTGATGGGCTCCGCTAATTTCTTGCCGTAGGAGTTCACATTCTGTCCCAGAAGCATCACTTCGACAACTCCATCGTCCACCAGCCGCTTTATCTCGTCGATAATCTCCTCCGGGCGTCGGCTGTGCTCCCGCCCGCGCACATAGGGGACAATGCAGTAGCTGCAGAAATTGTCGCAGCCATACATAATATTGACGCCGGATTTGTAGGGATATTTCCGGTCCACCGGCAGAGACTCCACCACGGCGGTAGCCTCTTTCTGCACGTCCACCACCATCCCTTTGCCGGTCAGCCTGCGATAGAGAAGCTCCGCCAGCTTATAGATATTGTGGGTGCCAAAAATAATATCCACAAAGCGATAGCTCTGTCGGATTTTCTCGATAACCGTCTCTTCCTGCATCATGCAGCCGCACAGGGCGATGAGCATCTGCGGATTTTTCTTTTTTAAACTGTGCACATAGCCCAGACGGCCGTAGACCCTCTGGTTGGCGTTATCCCGGACCGTGCAGGTATTATAAAGCACCAGATCCGCGTCCTCGTCCTCTTTGGGTACAAAGCCGATCTGCTCCAGAATTCCCAGAAGCTTTTCCGAGTCCCTGGCATTCATCTGGCAGCCAAAGGTCTGGACGCTGGCCGTCATAGGCCGCCCAAGCTCCATGGCCCTGGCCGATACAATCTCACGGCACAGATCCATATAATAAAACTGCCTCTCCGGCTCCTCCTTCGGAGCCGTCGAAATACCGCGCGCCCCGGCAAAATTTGTCGTATTGTCCATTTGTATGCTAATCCTTTCGTCTCACGGGTAATTCTATCACAGCTTCCGGCGAAATGCAAACCGCATCAGACTTTTTTACGCAGTGGCCGGATCGTGCCGTCAGCCTCTTGTATGCTGATATTTTCCAGACTGCCCCGCAGGTTATTGCGAATGGCCTGAATATACATCTGGCGCAGATTTGCCTGCTCTACGACCTCCTCCGTGGTCAGCCCCTCTGTTTTGGATTTATGATAAAGCTCGTTGATTCTCTGAATCTCCTGTTCTGTCATTTTTGATCTCCTTTTTTTCCTTTCGGTTTATCGCCCTTCCATAAGGAGTTTATTGCCCTTCCACAAAGGCCTTTACCTCATCCCAGCGCTCCTGCGCCATATGATAGCCGTGAAGATAGAAGGCGTTGAGCTTGTCTTTGTTCTGTTCGGCTCGCCCGATCGTGGGCAGCTCGGGACGAAATACCAGCACCCGTCCCGTATTTTCCCTCTCCTGCAGCTCCAGATAATCCATCAGCTTATTATAGGCCACATGACGGGTGTCCAGTATCTGGCGAAGCTCGGGATAGCGGCGAAGAGCCACCCTATAGACCCGGTGAGCGCGGGCCGAATAGGTCTTGCGGTATCCCTGTCCCCTGGTCAGAATCACGATATTGCGGCGATAGCCCTTTTTCATGGCATGAAAGAGAGGAATGGGATCAGCCACACCGCCGTCGCAGTAAGGAATTCCGTCCACCTCCACAATCTTGGTAAGCACCGGCAGGCTGCTGGAGGCCCGCACAATCTTCAAAAGCCGGTCCCGGTCCTGCCGGTCGTCCAGATATTCCGCCTTGCCGGTCAGGCAGTTTGTCACCACCATTTCGCACTGGATGGACGACTGAAAATATGTATCAAAGTCAAAGGGATAGGTCTTGCGCGGAAATTCGTCAAAGACCATATCCATATCAAACAGGGTGTGTTTGCGCAAAGTTTTTCCCAGGCTTACATAGCTTTCAGACCTGTCCTTGGGAATCATGCAATCCCTGGTCCGTCCGATCTGCCGGGAAACATAATCGATGGCATTGCAGGCCCCGGCTGAAGCGCCGGCCACATAGGGCAGATACAGCCCTTTTTCCATAAAAAAGTCCAGCACGCCCGAGGTAAAAACGCCTCTGCGCGCTCCGCCCTCCAGTATCAGTCCCGTATCTGTCATCATGACTTGTCCTCCTTCAATGTCTGACAGGCCGCGCAAAACGTGCGGCCAGCTCCTGGGCTATTCGTATTCCGTCTACCGCCGCCGAGGTGATGCCTCCGGCATAGCCGGCTCCCTCCCCGCAGGGAAAAAGTCCCCGGACAGCGGATTCCTTATTTTCATCCCGCAGTATACGCACCGGAGACGAAGTCCGGCTCTCCACTCCGCAAAGGACCGCATCCTCCCGGTCAAAGCCGTGAATCTGCCGGCCAAAGGCCGCAATCCCCTCCGCTATGGCGCTGCTCAGCTCCTCCGGCAGAATCTCCCGCACCGCCCCATAGGCGTACGCCCCCCGAATGTCGGGGATTATCTGACCGGGTCCCGTACTGGACCTGCCCGCCAGATAGTCTCCGTAAAGCTGCACCGGCACGCGGCCCTCTGCGGCCTGCCAGGTCCGTCTCTCCAGCATCCGCTGAAATTCCATTCCGGCCAGCGCCGGGGGCGTATCCGCTCTGCCAAAAGAGGCGAAGTCCTCCGGCTGAACCGTAACTACAATGGCGCTGTTGGCATTGCGGCCGTCCCTGGCATGATTGCTCATACCGTTCACCGCCAGATACCCCTGCTCGGAAGAGGCGTTGACCACAGCGCCGCCCGGGCACATGCAGAAAGAATAGACGCCTCTGCCGCAGGAGGCCTGCGCCGTCACCTTGTAAGGAGCCGGAGGCAGCAGAGAGGCAAAGTCCCCATACTGACTGCGCTGAATCATCTCCTGCGGATGCTCGATGCGAAAGCCTACGGCAAAGGCCTTGGGCTCCATAGGCACCCGCAGGGCGCAGAGCCGCTCAAAGGTGTCTCTGGCGCTGTGTCCCACCGCCAGGATGCAGGCAGACACGTCGATACGCCTGCGCTCGCCCCTTTCCTCATAGATAAGGCCGCGCAGAACTCCCTCCTGAATGTCAAAATCCGTTACATGGCATTGAAAATGCACCTCTCCGCCGGCCTCGCAGATCTTTTCCCGCAGACAGCGAACCACCCCGCGCAGACAGTCCGTACCGATATGGGGGCGGCTGTCGTAGAGAATGGCCGGGTCGGCTCCGCATTCTGCAAAAACGGAGAGCACCCGGCGAATGCGGCCGGAAGGGTCCTTGACCATGGTGTTCAGTTTGCCGTCGGAGAAAGTGCCGGCTCCGCCCTCGCCAAACTGGACGTTGGATTCCGTATTTAACAGGCCGCTTTGCCAGAAGGCCTCCACGTCCCGCATCCGTTCCTCCACCGCCTTGCCCCGCTCAAGCACAATGGGCCGGTAGCCTTCCAGCGCCAGCTCATAGGCGGCAAAAAGGCCGGCCGGACCTGCCCCCACAATCACCGGGGGATGAGCCAGGGGCTCCGTTCCCCCTCCATGAAAGCGCCAGGTCTCATCGGGCTTTTTTACGACGCCTCTTTTTTCATTTTTTCTCAAAATCTCCCGTTCCCCCGCCGCTTCCACATCCAGACAGTAGACGTAGAGAATCTCCTGTTTTTTTCGGGCGTCGATGGAACGTCTGTGAATATATGTATGCCGAATCCGTTCCCGGGGAATCCTCAGATAGTCCGCCGCCAGCTCTTCTATGGTGCGGCGGTCGTCCACCCGGCATTTGCACTGCAAAATTCGGATCATA
>CALWLM010000155.1 GCA_944381515.1 uncultured Lachnospiraceae bacterium
GAACATATTTCTATGTTGTCAGCAGATATCACAGCCTGCATAAAAAGTAAAGTAACCGATTGGATTGCTTCACAGGCTAAGTTCATACAAGCGTTATTTGCAGATATCCGCTGGGAAAGTTGAGTAAATAAAATATGTAAGCCTCCCCTTTGCCCGGCGTTACCTTATCCAGGCCGGAGAGGCTTAAAATATCAGAATCACCCTTTCACATATCAAACCAGGCAAACAGTCAGTCCGGGCCAGAGCTCTCTGGCGGCCCCGTTGATCTTCTCCCGATCATGCCGCCCCAGCGGGGCAAACAAGGTCAACTCCACTTTTCCGCCCTTTTTCTTCCATCTTCCGACTACCCTTCCATCCAGAAGAATTGCCGGCATCACAATCCCGCCCAGATTAAAAATCCCTCTCAGATACTCGCCGGGCAGATACAAACTCTCTGTCTTCTGATAACCCAGCATCAAGGGATCGAACCCCGCAAGAAACAGACAGGCGGGTATTCCCTGCTGCCCATTTGCACCCCCGCCCTCACCTGCCGGTATGTAATAGAAGGTCCGCCCTTCACAGTCTGTGCTTTCCACAGGCAGCCGCGACAGATAACTTTTCACCTGTGCCTGCGCCGTTCCAAAAAAGTAGGCTGCATCCCGAATAGTCGCCGGGCCATAATGGGTAAAATATCTTCGCATCAGCTCCAGCCTCGCCTCATCCTCTCCCATAGGAACAAAGGGAGGACACAGCCGAAACTCCTTCTTTTCCTGAACAACATGACAGATTCGCCCTACCTCGCACAGAGCCCGGATTGTCCCGCCCCAAGGGTCGAACAGGCTCTCCTCCTCCGTCTCCGTCATTCCACAGGCGGCGCACGCCTTCTTTAATCCGTCTCTGGACGCGTTTCCAGCTTCGATCTCCTTTAATATTATCTCCGCAAAAAACAGCTTCCTCTCCCTTAATATTTTGTCGTCCGCCTCCAGTGTGTCGCAGGGCCTGAGCTTATTTTTGCGTCCCTGATGCAAAAACAGAGGCAGATCCTCTGCCAAAAAGACATGGAGCGTCCCACGGATCGTCCAGCTTTTCATCAGAAACTCTGCCTCTTTTTCCTCAAAATCATAACTGCGGATGCGGATTGCATGAAGAGCATTGGACAAAAATTGAGCCTGCAGACCGCAGAGATCCCCCACTGCTTGCCGAACGCTTGCCGGCTGCAGCAGATGCTGATTTTCCAGCTGTCTGATTTTCAATTCCTCCGCCGTCATCCCTATTCACCTCTCTCGCCGCTTCCTGCTTCCTCTATGGCAATCTGCCGGTAATCATAACCTTTATGCGGGTCCCGGTCAATCCGTATATGCACAGCCTCCGGCGGAAGTATTTCCGCAATGAGCGCAGACCACTCAATCAGGCAGACACCTTCGCCATAAAAATACTCCTCATAACCGATCTCGTCCATTTCCTCCACATCGCCAATGCGATATACATCGAAATGGTACAGCGGCAGCCGTCCTTCATCATATACCTGCAAAATGGTAAAGGTGGGGCTGTTCACCGGTTCCTTTATGCCAAGACCTGCGGCAAAGCCCTGGGTGAAAACAGTCTTACCCGCTCCCAGATCTCCATCCAGACAATAAACGGTTCCCGCCTGCGCCTGTTCGCCCAGAGTCCGTCCCAGCGCAAAGGTCTCCTCCGGGCGAAAGGTCTCATATATCTTCGTACTCATCTTCTATTTCCTCTTATTCTACACTCTTTACCCTGTTCCTGTGTCCTCCTCATTCGGCTGTCGCTTACCCTGCGGTCCTTTGTTCTGGCCGTCGCTTATTCTGGCGGCTGCTCATGCTCATTCCGGCAGCCCCTATCCTGGCATCCGTCTTCAGCCTCTTCCAAACAGGGCATTTACAATGGCAATAATAATCACCGCAAGGAAATAACGGCTCATGGAAGCAAAATAAACCGAGGGCATCAGCACATCCACAATCTTCAGGATGAAACCGCTGATTACAATTTCAAAAAGTCCCAGGGTAAGGCAGGTGATCGGCAGAGATACAACCTCCAAAATAGGCTTAACCAGAAGATTCAGAACCATCAGCAGAAAAGCCGCTATGACAATGGAGCCCAGGCCGCCGAAATAAACGCCTTTCACAAAGTAATCTACCAACACCAGGGCCAGCACATTAACCACCAGGTTGGCCAAGGTAATTCCCCCTCGTCTTCCCATTTTATTCCACTCCTTTCATTGTGAGCGCAATGCGTTTGCGATTCAAATCCACGCTCAGCACCTTTACTTTTACAATATCTCCAACACTGACCGCCTCCAGCGGATGTTTGATATAGCGGTCGGTCATCTGAGAAATGTGTACCAGACCGTCCTGATGCACGCCAATGTCTACAAAAGCGCCAAAATCAATGACATTGCGAACCGTTCCGCTTAAGACCATTCCCGGCTGCAAATCCTTCATATCCATCACGTCGGTGCGCAGAATGGGCAGAGGCATCTCTTCTCTGGGGTCTCTGGCCGGCTTTTCCAGCTCCGCCACCATATCCCGCAGCGTAATCTCACCGATTTCCAGTTCTCCGGCCAGCTTTCCGTAATCAGCGATTTTCTTTCCGATCCCCTTTAAGCCGCCGTGAGCCACCTCCTCCGGCGAGCAGTTCAGACGCTTTAACAGACGGTAGGCTGCCTCATAGGATTCCGGATGCACCGCCGAGGTGTCCAGAGGCTCGTCGCCTCCGCTTATGCGCAGGAAGCCGGCGCACTGCTCAAAAGCTTTGGGCCCCAGTTTGGGCACCTTCAAAAGCTGCCGGCGATTCTTAAACCGTCCATTCTCCTCCCGATAGGACACAATGTTTTTGGCTACCGTACCGGAGATTCCCGATATATAGGACAGAAGAGAGGCGGATGCCGTATTCAAATCCACGCCCACCCGGTTCACACAGTCTTCCACCACGGCCTTCAAAGACTCATCCAGCCGTTTCTGATTCATATCATGCTGATACTGTCCCACGCCAATGGACTTGGGATCAATCTTGACCAGCTCTGCCAGCGGGTCCTGCAGACGGCGGGCGATGGACACTGCGCTTCTCTGCCCCACGTCAAACTGGGGGAATTCCTCTGTGGCCAGCTTACTGGCGGAATATACCGAAGCGCCGGCCTCACTGACAATAACATACTGCACTTTCTCAGGAATCTCCTTCAAAAGCTCCGCAATAATCGCCTCCGATTCCCTGGATGCCGTACCGTTTCCCACAGAGATCAGCGTTATGCCATACTGACGGATCAGCTTCTTTAAAATAGCCTTGGACTCCGCCACCTTATTCTGCGGGGCCGTAGGGTAAATCACCACCGTATGAAGCACCTTGCCGGTGGGGTCCACCACCGCCAGCTTACAGCCGGTACGAAAGGCCGGGTCCCATCCCAACACCGTGCGTCCGGCAATGGGGGGCTGCATTAAAAGCTGTTCCAGGTTCTTGCCAAAGACCTGAATGGCCCCTTCTTCCGCCTTCTCCGTAAGAGCGCTGCGCACTTCTCTTTCAATAGCCGGCGCAATCAAACGGTGATAACTGTCCTCCACCGTCTCCTGAAGAACCGGCGAAGTCTGAGGGTTATTTCGCCGGATCACCTTCTTTTCCAGATACCGCAGAACCCGCTCCTCGGGGGCCTCCACAGACACTGTCAGGAATTTTTCTTTCTCTCCCCGATTGATAGCCAGGATACGGTGCCCGGCTGCTTTTTTCACTGGCTCCTCGTAATTATAATACATCTCATAGACGGACTCGACGCCTTCTTTGCCGGAGGCCTTGAGTACGCCCTCCCGCATGGTCAGATCACGGATGTAAATCCGATAATCCGCACAGTCCGAAATCCGCTCCGCCAGGATATCCTTCGCTCCGTTCAGAGCGTCCTGGGCCGAAGCTACCCCTTTCTCCTCAGATATATATTTTGCAGCCTCCTCCAAAAGGGAAAGCGCTGTTTTTTGATCCCAGATCAGATCCGCCAGAGGCTCCAGGCCCTTCTCCTTGGCCATGGTGGCGCGGGTACGGCGTTTCGGCCTGTAGGGCCGGTACAGATCCTCCACCATCACCAGCGTGGGCGCCGCCTCGATGGCTGCCCTCAGCTCCTCGGTAAGCTGTCCCTGCTCTTCGATGGTAGCGAGGACCTGAGCCTTTCTCTCCTCCAGATTGCGCAGATATTTTAATCTCTCATCCAGCTTTCTCAAAACCTCATCGTTCAGCGAGCCCGTGACCTCCTTGCGGTAACGAGCGATGAAGGGAATCGTATTGCCCTCATCGATCAGCTCCACAGCGGCCTTGGCCTGGCCATAACCGATTTCCAGTTCTTCCTGAAGCTGCTTAATAATATCCATCCGATCTCTTGTTCCTTTCCTTATTATTGTCCATGATTTTTGGACATCTGGTACACTCTGGGAGTGTTTCTTTGTTATTGTCCACGGTTTCTGGACATACGGTACACTCTGGGAGCGTTTCTTTGTTATTGTCCACGGTTTCTGGACATCTGGTACACTCACCGCAGAAAAATCTGATCAAGCCGCGCCAGTATATCCACCCCTGTTGCCAGACGTATGATATTTTTAACGGCAAAATTACCGATGAGCAGAATAACAGCCACCGTTAGATAAGACGTTCTCCATCTGATACCGTGCAGGGTGTATAGGCGTTCCTCATTTTCTTTCTCGTTCCCTTTTCCCTGTCCATTTCTGCCGGGAGCACTGTCTCTCCTGCCGGTCCTGCGCCTGTCTGCGGCTCTTCGCAGCCACGACACCAGGTAAGCCGCCGTGTGGCTCCCCATGAAAACCAGATAGAGAATGATTCCATATGCCGCCAGCGGATGGTACAAAAAGCTGGCAACGATATTTCCCCGCAGGAGTTCCGCCACCGCTCTGCTTCCGCCGCAGCCCGGACAATAAAATCCGGTAAAACGATAGATTACACAGAAAGAATATTGGTGAGCGAAATCCCTCAGTTGCTGCGGCCCAAATCTATATACAAGAAAACCTGTGGCCGCCACGAAGGCGGCCACCAGCCCAACCCGGTACAGAACCTTCTCTGCACCGATGTCCCTTGTTTGATTGGTCTCTTTCCGGCCGCTCATCAGTCTGCCAGATCGAAAGCATCGTGAATCAGGCGCACTGCCCGATCCGCATCTGCTTCATCCACCACCACAGTGATGCGAATTTCCGAAGTGGAAATCATTTTGATATTGATACCGCCGCCCGACAAAGCGCCGAACATCTTGGCTGCCACGCCGGGATGAGAGGTCATTCCTGCGCCAACGATGGATACCTTCGCCACGCCGGTCTCTACCTCATAGCCTTTGGCCGTAAAGATCTTCATATCTTCTTTGATTACTTCGACAGCCGCGTCCATATCATCCTTAGCCACGGTAAAGGCAATATCCTTGGTGCCTTCCCGGCCCACGGACTGCAATATAATATCCACATTGATATTTTTCTTGGCCAGGCTGTTGAACACCTTGAAAGCCACGCCCGGCTCATTCTCCACACCCATCACGGAAATGCGGGCCACATTCTTATCCGAAGCCACGCCGCTTACAATCATTCTCTCCATTCTCGCCGCCTCCTTTACCACAGTTCCTTCATTTGTATTCAGGCTGGAACGCACCACCAGCTGTACCCCATACTTCTTAGCCAGTTCCACAGAACGATTGTGCAGTACTTTGGCTCCCAGGGTAGCCATTTCCAGCATCTCCGAATAGGAAATTTCCTGAAGCTTTCTTGCATTAGGCACAATCCGCGGATCAGCGGTATAGACGCCATCCACATCGGTGTAAATCTCACAAGCATCCGCGTGAAGAGCTGCGGCCAGAGCCACGGCCGTGGTATCGGAACCGCCTCGTCCCAGGGTAGTCAGATCTTCCATTTTATTGACTCCCTGGAACCCCGTGATAATCACGATTTTGCGCATCTCCAGCTCATTGCGGATGCGCTCTGTATCAATATTCTTTAATTTTGCCGATCCATAGGAAGAATTCGTCCGCATCCTTGCCTGGAAGGCATTGAGAGAGATTGCCGGAATTCCCAGGGAGTCCATGGCCATGCCCATGTAGGCCACGCTCATCTGCTCGCCCACTGCCAGCAGCATATCCATCTCCCTCTTGGGAGGATGGGGATTGATGCTGTGAGCCATCTCAATCAAATCATCCGTGGTATCTCCCATGGCGGAAAGCACCACCACCACGTCGTTGCCGGCTTTGTAATCCTCGATGCAGCGCCGAGCCACATTGAAGATGCGCTCCTTATTGGCCACTGATGAGCCGCCAAATTTTTTTACAATCAGCATAGCTTTATACTCCCTGTCATGATTTGTTCAGGCTGTTCCACTTTAAATATGCGCTGATAAACAGATCGATATCTCCGTCCAGTACGGCGTCCACATTTCCTGTCTCCGCTCCGGTCCGGTGATCTTTGACCATCGTATAGGGCTGCAATACATAGGAACGGATCTGGCTGCCCCAGCCGATCTCCTTGACATCGCCCCGAATGTCCGACAGCTTCTCCGCATTGCTCTGCTTCTTCAGCATAAAGAGCTTGGCTTTTAACATCTGCATCGCTTTATCCTTGTTCTGGAACTGCGAGCGCTCGTTCTGGCACTGCACCACGATTCCAGTGGGGAGATGGGTGATGCGGATAGCAGAAGACGTCTTATTGATGTGCTGACCGCCGGCGCCGCTGGAACGATATGTGTCGATACGCAGATCATCATCGTTGATCTCTACATCCAGATCCGCCTCAATCTCCGGCATTACATCGCAGGATACAAAGGAGGTCTGACGCTTGCCCTCCGCTTTAAAGGGCGATATGCGCACCAGGCGATGTACGCCGTGCTCTGATTTCAGATAGCCGTAGGCATTTTCCCCGTTAATCTGTACGGTAACCGACTTGATGCCGGCCTCCTCACCGTCCAGATAATCGAGAACCTCCACCTTAAAGCCCTTCTTCTCAGCCCAGCGCATGTACATCCGGTACAGCATCGAGGCCCAGTCGCAGGACTCCGTGCCACCGGCGCCGGCATTCAGCTTCAGGATTGCATTGTTTTTGTCATATTCATCGGACAGCAGCGTCTGGATGCGAATCCGATCCAGCTCTTCCTCCAGATTCTTAATGGCCTCGCCGATCTCCGGCACCAGAGACGCATCGTTCTCCTCGTCCGCCATCTCGATCAGCACTGCAATATCGTCATAATCGCTCTGCAGTTTGTTAAAGCTGTCCCGAACAGCCTTCAGGCCGCCCAGTTCCTTGACTATGCCAGAGGCCTTCTCCGGATCGTCCCACAGCGTAGGCTCCTCCATATAGCGCTCCAGCTCCGCAATTCTCTTTTCCTTGTCAGCCAGGTTAAAGTGAATCCCTCACTTCCACTAATGGCTGGGCAAGGCTGTTTAAATCCAGTTTGAACTGATCCAGTTCAACCATAGTGTCACCTTCTTTCCATTATTATTTTTTTATGAAAGCCCTGTCTCAAGCGGACAGGCAGGCTGCATGCCTGCATGCAAGACTGCATGGACATTTGAGACGCTAATCCGTATAAGCAAGCAGGCCGGCAGGCCGGATTGCGCATACGGATAGAATGGCGGGAGTGCGTCAGCACGGAGCCATTCGCAGGGCTTTCATAGACGATGAAAGCCCTGTCTCAAGCGGACAGGCAGGCTGCATGCCTGCAGCCGTCACACTTTTCCCCGTCCGTGGCACTGCTTATATTTCTTTCCAGAACCGCAGGGGCAGGGATCGTTGGGATAAATCTTTTTGTTTTCGCGGCGTTTCGGCGCTTTGGCCAGGGTGTCGTCCCGGTTGGTGCCGGTAACCTTGGCCACCTGCTCCCTTTCCACCTTCTGCTCCACCTTTACATGGTACAGCAGGCGCACCGTATCCTCCTGAATCGCAGTGGTCATAGCGTCGAACATATCGTAGCCGGCCATCTTATATTCCACCAGAGGATCTCTCTGTCCGTAGGCCTGCAGGCCAATGCCCTGACGCAGCTGATCCATATCGTCGATGTGATTCATCCACTTGCTGTCAATGACGCGAAGCAGGATCACCCGCTCCAGTTCCCGCATATGCTCGGCCTCGGGGAATTCCGCCTCCTTGGCCTCATAGAGCTTGATAGCCTCCTCTTTCAGCATATGCTTCAGCTTGCTTTTGTTCATCGAAGCATACTGATCTGTCGTAAGACTCACCGGCGTCAGCGGAATCACGGGAATCAGGGCCTCATTGAGAGCTTCCAGATCCCAGTCCTCCGCCGAGTGATCGTCGGACAAATAGGTATCCACCGTATTCTCCACGATATCCTGGATCATCTTGCAGATCACATCCCGCATGCTCTCGCCGTCCAATACTCGGCGGCGCTCCGCATAGATGACTTCTCTCTGCTCGTTCATGACCTGGTCGTACTCCAGGAGCCTCTTACGGATGCCATAGTTGTTGTTCTCAATCTTCTTCTGAGCCTTCTCGATGGTATCCGAGAGCATCTTATGCTCCAGCTGCTCGCCGTCGGCTACGCCCAGAGCATTGAAAACTCCCATCAGACGCTCGGAGCCAAACAGCCGCAGCAGTTTATCTTCCAGGGAAATATAGAACCGCGACTCACCGGGATCGCCCTGACGTCCGGAACGGCCTCGCAGCTGATTGTCAATACGTCTGGACTCATGACGCTCCGTACCAATGACCTTCAGACCGCCGGCCGCCTTGGCCTCCTCATCCAGCTTGATATCGGTTCCGCGGCCCGCCATATTGGTGGCAATGGTCACAGCTCCATGCAGGCCGGCATCCGCGATGATCTCCGCCTCCATCTCATGGAACTTGGCATTCAGCACATTGTGGCGGATGCCCTTCTTGGTAAGCATGGCGGAAAGCTCCTCGGAAGCATCAATGGTAATGGTGCCTACCAGCACAGGCTGTCCCTTTTTATGGGATTCCAGCACATCATTGACCACGGCATTCAGCTTCTCTCTGTGGGTCTTATAAACTGCGTCGTCCCAGTCCTTACGGATTACCGGCACATTCGGCGGAATCTCAATGACGTCCATGCCATAGATATCACGAAACTCCTTTTCCTCGGTAAGGGCGGTACCGGTCATGCCGCACTTCTTTTCAAACTTGTTGAAAAAGTTCTGGAAGGTAATGGTGGCCAGCGTACGGCTCTCCCTCTTTACCTTTACCTTTTCCTTGGCCTCAATAGCCTGATGCAGACCGTCGGAATAGCGTCTGCCCGGCATAATACGGCCAGTGAATTCATCAACGATAAATACCTGGTCGTCCTTGACCACATAATCCTTATCGCGGAACATCAGATAATTGGCCCGCAGAGCCAGATTCATATTGTGCTGAATCTCCAGATTTTCCGGATCGGCCAGATTCTCGATCTTGAAGAACTGCTCTACCTTCGATATGCCCTGCTCCGTCAGGGTAACGGTTTTCTCTTTTTCATTGACAATGAAATCGCCGGTCTCCGTGATCTCCTCACCCATGATGATGGACATCTTGGTAAGCTCGCCGCTGGCCTCGCCTCTCTGCATCCGGGAAGCCAGATAATCGCAGACCTCATAGAGCTTGGTGGATTTGCCGCTCTGACCGGAAATAATCAGAGGGGTGCGCGCCTCATCAATCAGGACCGAGTCCACCTCATCGATGATCGCATAGTGCAGACCCCGCTGTACCAGCTGTTCCTTGTAGATGACCATATTGTCCCGCAGGTAATCAAAACCCAGCTCATTATTGGTCACATAAGTGATATCGCACTGGTAAGCCGCCCGGCGCTCATCACCGTTCATGCTGTTGAGAACAACGCCTACCGTCAGTCCCAAAAACTCATGGACCTTGCCCATCCACTGGGCGTCGCGGTGCGCCAGGTAATCATTGACGGTTACGACATGGACGCCTTTGCCCTCCAGCGCATTCAGGTAGGCCGGCAGAGTTGCTACCAAAGTCTTTCCTTCACCGGTCTTCATCTCAGCGATGCGCCCCTGGTGAAGGATAATGCCGCCGATCAGCTGCACGCGGTAATGCTCCATATTAAGCACCCGGCGGGCTGCCTCGCGGACTGTGGCATAAGCCTCCGGAAGCAGGTCGTCCAGAGTCTCGCCCCGTTCCAGTCTCTCCTTGTACTCATCCGTCTTGGCTCTCAGCTGCTCATCGGTAAGGGCCACCATCTGGGGCCTGAGCGCCTCAATTTTATCCACTAACGGATTTATCAGCTTCAGTTCCCGTTCGCTGTGAGTACCAAAAAACTTCTGCATCAATCCCATAGACTGTTTACTCCTTACAGTTTCCTTTCCCATGTGGCGGC
>CALWLM010000156.1 GCA_944381515.1 uncultured Lachnospiraceae bacterium
CAGGCCGGAAGCTTTTGTGCAGCTCCTCCAGCGAAAAGAGTACGCCGGCGAGAGGAGCGTTGAAGGCGGCAGCCAGTCCTGCGCTGGCTCCGCAGGTCATGAAGAGCTTCTCCTCGTCTCTGTCCGAGTGAAACAGCCGGGAAACACCTTTGGCTGCCATGGCTCCCATCTGAATGGAAGGGCCTTCGCGGCCCAGGGAAAGTCCCGCGCCTACGGTGATAAGGCCGCCGGTAAATTTGGCCGCCAGCACCCGGTACCATTTCTGGGAGAGATGATCCTGCATCTCGCCTTCCACCTGGGGGATGCCGGAGCCGCCGATGTAAGGCTCTGCGCCAAGCAGCCAAGTCACCGCTGCGGCCAGAACAAGCAGGACGATTATCCAGAGAAGGACGGCCTGAGGATGGGCTGAAATATATGCGCCGGCAGCCTGGCGGAGCTGTTCGGCCTGTTCTAGTGCGAGACGAAAGAAGACGGCTGTCAGCCCGGCAGCGATTCCGGCGAGAATTCCTTTTAATACCAGCGTACCGCGTAAACGGCAGTGCTTCTGCGCGGACCCGGCCGCTGCATTTTTCTCTGTGGTTTTATTTTGCTGCAATGATTTGTACCTCGGTTTCAGATGGAATTTTGCGCGTTACGCCTGCGCCGCTATATTATAGCACTAAGCAGAGGAAATGTCGATGAAAAGGCTTGTAAAATCAGGGGCTTTGCGGCCTGGCGGCAAATTTTATGGGGTGTTGACAAACCATTTTATTTGTGCTAGTATCTAACAGTACGAGACCGGTTCCCCCCTCTTTTTTGCCGGTTTCGTCATAAAGGCCGGAGCGCAGGATCGTGTGCTTCCGGCATATCTTGGGCTCGTAGCTTAGCTGGGAAAGCGCTGCGTTCGCAACGCAGAGACCGAGGGTTCGAATCCCTTCGGGTCCATATAAAAAGCCTCGCGTATGCGAGGCTTTTTTTGTGATAAACGGCGTCGAGAGACGATGCCGGATACGGAAGTGTGATTTGACTGCTATTTTCTGCTGTCTGTCTGCGCAGCGCTCAGCCAAACGCAATGGCATCGATCTGTTTAAGCTCTTCCTCTGAGAAGGCTGTATTTTCCAGGGCTTTAATATTATCCAGAATCTGCGCCGGCTTGGATGCGCCGATCAGTACGCTGGTCACGGCTTGATCGTGCAGCACCCAGCTTAAGGCCATTTCTGCCAGGGTCTGACCGCGACCCTCGGCCAGCTGATTCAGGGCGCGGATCTGGGAGAGGCGTTCGTCTGTCAGAGAAGCTTCCTTCAGGAAACGGCCGTCGGTTTTGATACGGCTGTCGGCGGGGATGCCGTGCAGGTACCGGTTGGTGAGCAGGCCCTGGGCCAGGGGGCTGAAGGCGATGATTCCCTTTCCAAGCTTTTGTGCGGTTTCCTTTAAGCCGTTTTGCTCGATGGTTCGGTCGAAAATGGAGTAGCGGTTCTGGTTAATGATGAAGGGACAGTGAAGCTCCCGGAGAATTGCTTCTGCTTTTGCCAGCGTTTCTCCATTATAATTGGAAAGTCCGGCGTAGAGCGCCTTGCCGCTTGCAACGGCCTGGGCCAGGGCGGACATGGTTTCCTCCAGAGGCGTCTCCGGGTCCATGCGGTGATGATAGAAGATATCTACATAGTCAAGTCCCATGCGCTTAAGGCTCTGATCCAGACTGGCCAGCAGATATTTCCGGCTGCCCCAGTTGCCGTAGGGGCCCTCCCACATGTCATAACCGGCCTTGGTGCTGATTATCAGTTCGTCTCTGTATGGATGCAGCTCCTCCCGGAGAATTCTGCCCAGATTGCGCTCGGCGCTGCCAGGCTCCGGACCGTAGTTATTGGCCAGGTCGAAGTGGGTAATGCCGTTGTCAAAGGCGGTGAAGCAGAGCTGCTTCATGTTCTCGTAGGAGGCGTTGTCGCCGAAATTGTGCCAGAGGCCCAGGGAGACGGCCGGCAGCAGCAAACCGCTTTTCCCGCAGCGGGAGTACTGCATGGTCTGATAACGAGTTTTACTTGCTTGATACATTAGAATTTACCACCCTTTCCTTAAAAGTTCTTTTGCTGTTACCATCATACTACGAGGCGTCCCGGACTGTCTACCCGAAATATTTTCAGCTTCAATTCAGGAATCAGATATATTATAATGATGGATAAGTCTGTCCCTGCTATCAAAAAAAACAGGACGGAGATCAAAATGCAAGTGAAAATGTGCGGGGTGGGGAAGCTGTTAAATGGATTGGGCGGCAGATTGGGAGATGGAACGCGGGAAAAACATGGGAAGCTGGAGGTGAGATCCCTTGAAAATATTGGTAGTAGAGGATGAGAGGCTGTTGGCGGATTCGCTGAAGGTCCTGCTGGAGGGCAAGGGCTTTGAAGCGGATACGGCTTACGATGGAAAAACTGGGGAGGAATATGCCAGATCCGGTGTGTATGATCTGTTGATTCTGGACGTAATGATGCCGGGAATCGATGGATATGAGCTGGCCAGACGAATTCGGGCCAGGCATCTGGGGACGCCGATTTTGATGCTGACGGCAAAGTCGGAGCTGGAGGACCGGATCACCGGTCTGGATTCCGGCGCGGATTACTATCTGACCAAGCCCTTTGACACCAGAGAGCTGCTGGCCTGCGTGGGGGCTTTGCTTCGCCGTCAGGGCGGGCAGGTGGACGAGATTGTCCTGGGAAATACGGCCCTTAATCTGTCCTCCGCTGTGCTGACCTGCGGGACGCAGAGCATACGGCTCTCAGCAAAGGAGTTTGATATTATGCGTCTGCTGCTCCAGGACCAGGGGCGCAATTACTCGAAGGAAATGATTCTCGAACGGGTATGGGGCTATGATTCCGACGCGGTGGAGAACCATGTGGAGGTCTATATCGGCTTTCTGCGCAGAAAGCTTGCCGGCATTGGCTCCAACATACGGATTGAGACGATACGCAGGCTGGGATATCATCTGGAGGTGCGGGAGGATAATGAGCCTGGAGGTGAGCGGAGATGATCAAAAGGCTGCGGCTGAAATTTGTCGTAATTAATATGAGCATTGTGACGATTATGCTCTGCGTAATTCTGGGACTGGTCTACTATTTTACCCGAGCGGACCTGGAGACGGAGAGCGTCAATATGATGCGGACCATCGCCAGCCAGCCGG
>CALWLM010000157.1 GCA_944381515.1 uncultured Lachnospiraceae bacterium
TCCAGCACAAACACAAGACGCCGTTCTCCAGAGATAGTACAGTTTCTGGAAAACGGCGTTCCATCTTATTTTCTGCCTTGAAATTACGGTTTGTAAATCCAGCCGCAAAGCTATTTATACTGTCTAAGAATATCTCCTACCATCTGATCTGCGTCGCCATAGGGGAAATACGTCACATATGACTCAAAAACTTCTCCATACTCTTTTTCATTTACCGCATAGTATAGAAAACCATTCGCATAAGCATTCAAAATCATAGATATAGCATTCCCCCTCGTAAGTTAATCGGTCATGGCGCAATTTTTCTTCAATATCATACAAATAACAGGAAGTAATCATTTGATATCTTCTGCTTTCCGGATGAAGTCCTTCCAATTCTTTTTTGAGGCGTTCCTTCTGCCGCAGCAGGTATTCATTTTCTCCAGGTTTATAATCAATCCGATGAGCAATCTCCGTGACAGTAATTTCATCTACCTGAACCTCTACCGGATGCCGCGGATAGACAAGCTGTGCGCCGATTCCCTCTCCATAACGGATACACTCATTCCAGTCTACGCCTTTTTTTTAGCAAACGCGCGCTCACATCCCCTGCTTCTCCGTTAAATATCATAACAGGCGTCCCGTTAATTCCCTGAAGATAACGGCGCATTACACCAAAAAAATCTGCTGTAAAGTACTTGTTCTGTACCCCAATCAGAGACGGATGACAAGCCAGATTTAGCTAGACTTTAGCCGGCCTCATATATTTAAGCGCTGCCTTCAGCGAAAAAAATCATTTTATCGGATAAAAGTTCCAGATATTCCGGGTCCGGATGCAAATTAAAATCCATTCCATGAGAAGTAAGAGGACTGTTATGAGTGTGAATACAGCTGATGCAGATCTGTTCTGTCGGAAGATTAAAAGTATCCGCAATTCTGCGGCGGCAATAGTCTGATTCATTAGAAAGCGTTCCTCACTATACCCCTCCATTTCGCAGGGAAAAAATGGATTTATAATTTCTCTCAGATGACATACCTTCATCATTCATTCCCCCCATTCCTGTCCATTTGACCGAATCAATCGAGAATACCAATAGAATGAATCTTTCTTAATTCTTCTAAGATCCAGAACATCATTATCCGAAGTATTGACATAAACCAAACCATAACGCTTGGAGAGACCGTTGCCGGTACTAAGCAGATCCGTGAAGGACCACAAGTTATAGCCAATAACCTGGCATCCATCTTCGATAGCCATTCCCAGCTGGTATATTTGATCCCGCAAAAAATCAATCCTGTATGTATCGTGTATTCTTTCATCTTCTGTCAGGATATCGTAACCGCCGTATCCATTCTCCGCTACCATCATTGGCAAATGATAAAGATTCCATAAATACCGAAATGAATACCGCATCGCGTAAGGATCAATTTCCCAATCCCAGTCATTTGTTTCCACATATGGATTAGCACACAATTGATACATTCCTGGGAACTTCGGAAAAATCAGGTTCCCCTTGACGCCGGACTTATTCAGCCTCTGTTCTACCTGCTCTGTATCCGGCGGACAATCCATGGCTGCATTGCTGCGATAGCAGTTTACGGCCAGAAAGTCTATACGGTCTTTTCCAAACAGCTCCAGATCCTCTGCGCGAATATCCGGATGAATATCGTTTCGCTCCCAATACTTTTTTACAAAGCTATTGTATTATAATGGAATCTTTTGCAGGCAGCGGTTTCGTTTACAGTGTTTAAAGAGAAAATAGAAGGAGACAGAAGTATGTTGACAAAAAGGCAGATAGAGATTTTATCTTATCTTGTGAAAAAAACATCCATAAAAGCAAGAGACTTGGGATATATTTTCTCTGTTTCCGAAAAAACCATACGGAACGAAATCCACATTATCAATGAGCTCGCCGGAAGCAAAATCATTATCTCAAATAATACCGGCCTGTTTCTGGCTCCTTCCAAAAGAGATATCGCCAATTCTCTTTTGCGAAAAAATATTTCACACAGCGAAGACGAACTAGGGCATAGACTCCTTCTCCATCTTCTCTTTCACCGCCCGCCCCAGGATTTTGATGAATTGGCAGAATTTTATTATATCTCCTCAACGACTTTGAACCGTTTTTTAGACCGGATAAATTACTTTTTAAAATCCTTCGACCTAAAAATTATACGAAAAAAACGCATTGTATCACTTATGGGAACCTTTCACTGCAAGAGAAAATTAGCCCTGTGTCTCCTGTATAAGCAATATAATAATGAAAGCTGGAATGACAACATGGCAGAATCCTTTTTCCCGGATATCGACGTCAAATGGGTAAAGGAAAGCCTTTTTTCCGTACTGTATTCCTTTTGTTGTCAGGTTCCTGATTATTGTATATCTCTGTTGCTGATTAATATTTGTATTATTCTTGAAATTTATCCGCAAGAATCAGAAGCCGGACTTTCCGAACAAGATCTGAGCCTTTTAAATTCTTTATCGGAAGAGACTATTGAATACCAGATTTCCTCTGCTTTTTTGCAGTATATTAAAAAAGACCATCCCGCTTATCTGATAAAGCTGATGGCCAAGTCAATGATAGGTTTTGTTATTCCCAACGACGCTCAAATACCAGAGAACGATTTAGAAAAAATAGATATGTGCCTGCAGCAAATTTTTAAATGCTTCAACATTTCCCTTAGACCAAAAACAGACTTGTCCGCACTGTATACTCATATATACAACATGCTGAAAAGGGCACAAAACCACAACAGCATCTATTTTTCTGAAGTAGGTATAACAGCTAAAAAAACTTGTTTTTATGAGTACGGAATTTCTCTGCTTTTTTGTCGCCTCCTCGCGCAGAAATACACAGCTTTTTCGTTGCATCCAATAGTTTTCCATGATACGGAAGTTTCTATTGCCGCTGTTTTTTTGGGCCGTATTCTTGAGCAATGCACTCTTCATCAGCAGGAGAATTCACCAAAGCTAACCTGCCTGCAAGCAGTCCAACGCCCCTCCCTTATTCCCCAAGACACTGATCTGCTGATTTCAACACGCCGTTTTCCTCAGATCAGCCTATACCACTCTTGCATTATTACTCCCTGCCTGACCTGCAGCGATCAGCTGCGTATTTGCCACGAAATAACCAAGTGTCAAAACAGGTTGCAAAGTGAAGAATATCGCCGTCTGACAGAACAATACTTTGATTTCAAACTTTTCGATCAGGAGAAAAATCCGACAGACAAGAACGATTTAATTTGGCACATGCTGAATCTTCTAAAGGAGGATTCGGCTATAAATAGTACATTAGTCAACGAATTTTATAACGAACTTTTAACCGCAGAACAATGCTACGAGTCTTTCGTTTATCCGAACATTGCTATTCTGGGTTCTCATCTTCGCATGGCCCTCCGGTCAAGAGTCGCCATATACCTGAATCCGGAGGGCATTTCCTGGTCTCATACAGGCAGAGCAAAAATTGTACTTTTACTGGCCCTGGCACCAAACGAAGAAAAAAATCACAGAATGCTCTTATGGGGGTTACTCCGTCTTCTATCTTCAACCACCAATGCTGCATTACTAAAAAACACAAGCGCCTATGAAGATTTCATGAAAATCATTCGACAGGATATCGATTAAAGGGAAGGTTTCCTCCATACCTCTTTGCAGCGGCGTCACATCCGCGATTCCAGCCATCCGGCCAGATCGGCATACACCACATCCCGGTCCGTCTCGTTAATTATCTCATGGCGGTCCCCGTCATAGAGCCGCAGCGTCACATCCTCCAATCCCTTCTTCCGGTATTTGGCATACAGGCTCTCCGGTCCCTTGCCCCAGCTGCCCACCGGGTCTTCCCGGCCTGAGGTGATAAGCACCGGCAGCTCCCTGGGTATCCGGTCGAAGTTCTTCATCTTTGCATCGTACTCAATGATCTCAAAGAAATCATAGAAGGCCGAAACGGTAAAAAGAAACGTATTGTATTTGTTTTTACAGTAGGCGTCCACAATGGCTTCATCCTTGGTCAGCCAGTCCATAGGCGTCCTGGGATTCTCAATTCGCGACAGATATCCCTTGAAAACCATATCCGACAGCTTTTGACTGCGGTGACGGCGTCCCTTCGTCTTCATCAATGTCCAGGCCACAGCCTTGCCGCCTTCCGCCAGAGCCAGAGGGAAATCTCCCGTTCCCATAATAATGGCTCCATCCACCTCCGTCCCATAGATGGTCAGATATTTGCGCAGGAAAAAGGACCCCATACTGTGTCCCATAATAAAACAGGGAACCGACGGAAATCTCTTTTTCATCTCCGCCGTCACCTGATACATGTCCTCAATGACAATCTGATCGCCGCCTGCCCGTGCAAAATACCCCAGATCTTCATCACGGCCGGCCGTCAGCCCATGTCCCAGATGGTCATGCCCCATAACGGCAAAACCGCGGCTGCACAGATACCGGGCAAAATCATCATAGCGGTCAATAAACTCGACCATTCCATGAACAATCTGCAAAGCCCCCTTCGCCTCCCCATCCGGCTCCCAGCAGATTACATGAAGCGTATGTCTCTGATCATTTGATAAAATACCGAATTCTGTTTTCTTCATCAGCGCCTTCTCCCTTCCCTGGTCTGTTTACTTTCCAGATATCTTAGAACTATCATACCATAAAACAGCTAAAAAAGCTTTAAAATTCTCTTATTTTTTGAAAAATTTTTAGCATCACAGAGAATGATTCTATTTGACAAAAAACACTTCCTCCGCTATGATAGGTGAGTGGTCAGTTCGAGACCTTCCTGACCCAGCCCTGCGGGGCCAAAAAACAAAACTAAAGGAGAACATTGAAATGAGAAAAGATCAAAACAAAGTCACCTTCATCGCCTATGGCGCGGTGATTGCAGCCCTCTACGTGGTGCTGACGCTGCCCTTTGCGTCTTTTGCACTGGGCGTAGTTCAGTTTCGCTTTGCAGAAGCGCTGACGATTCTGCCCTACTTTACACCGGCCGCCATTCCGGGCCTTACCATTGGCTGTTTCCTGGCCAATCTTCTCAGCGGTGCCGCCGCCCTGGACGTAGTCTTTGGTTCGTTAGCTACGCTGATCGGAGCCTGCCTGTCCTATCTTCTGCGCAGAAACAAATGGCTGGTATGCGTTCCGCCGATTTTATCCAATACAATTATCATTCCCTGGGTATTGCGCTACGCTTACGGCGCAGCCGAGACCATCCCTTATCAGATGTTTACCATTGGTCTCAGCGAGATTGTAGCCGTCGGTATTCTGGGAAATCTTCTGCTCACGGTTTTACTGCCGTTAAGAAACACTCTTTTCGAGAAGTGCCACGCTTAAGATAAAACAACAGCTATCCCGGGATAGAGTAAGGCTTTCCACCTTCGATATCCCGGGATTTTTAACGAGAATTATTCACATCAATCTTCACTTTAATCTTCCATTTAATTTTCCGTCTAAAATGCTTCGCACACCGCCGCAAATATATCCTCCGGAATCTGCACGCAGACGCCGCGAATCCCGGCAAAGCTCACATATCCTCCTGCAAAGCAGCGCAAATGCACCGTCAGACCGTCCTCCAGGCGGAAGAACAGATGGCACACCTCCAGAGAGTCGTAGATGTTATCTGCCCCATCCGGCAGGGGAATATCTTCGCTTCTCATAAATTCCGCCTCGCAGAGCGCCGTTACGAAACGCTCCAGCGCCTCCTGGTGGACCTCCGTAAAGACCTGTTCCCCTCCCGTTCCATTATACCAGTCCTCTCTGGACTGCCATGTCACCTGGGTAAACCTGCCGTTCAGATGAAGCCGGTCCTCAAAGAGCTCCCGCCCCTCTTTTAATGTAATGCCATTGTTCCGAATCAGCCCCATCAGACTTCCGTTCTCCATCTCCAGCCCTACCATAAAGCCGGTGTCATAGCCCTGTACGGCATACAGCTTTCCCGCCGCGCTGCCGGTAAGCTCCCCATACTCCGACTGAGGCGTCCACTCATCGATCCCTCCCGCCGACGTATCCAGATACTCCCCTTTCAGCTCTGCCGGAAGCTCTTCATACTGAGAATATATGCCCCCCTGATAGATAACAAAGAGAACCATGTTGGCCGCCCCCTGCTCACCATCCACCGACAGCGGCGGGATCGTTACCCCGTCCTCGGAAACCGTAATGCCGCTTCCTCCGCTTCCTCCCTCTCCTGCGCCCCACAGTCCCAGACTGCCTGCCGCCAGACCAATCACCAGGACGATGCAGGCGCAGGCGGCCAAGACTGCCGTCACCCTTCTGTATCTTGGGCTGGAACCGGCCGGCGCCCTTCTTATCAGGGCCGCCTCTGCAATATAACGATCGGATATCTGCTCCATGGCCTCCGTCAAATACTCTTCTCTCGTCATAACAATCCCTCCTTTTCCAGATGGCTTCTCAGCTTTCCTCTGAGCCTGGACAGCCGCACGCTGGCGTTATTCTGCGTCAGCCCCAGAGTTCCTGCCAGCTCTCCCACCGGTTCCCCAAACCAATAGCGCCTTACAAACAGAATCCGGTCCTTTTCCTTCAGTCCATCCAAAAACCGGCTGATCTCCCGCCCCAGCTCCCCGGCGTCTGTCTGCTCCTGCACCGGCGTAAGCTCTGCCGCCAGTCCCAGATCCTGCCCCAGCTCCTCCAGGGACACCTCGTAAAAGCTGCTTCTCTTTGCTGCCTGTCTGCTGCGGTATCTCTTTAACGAAAGGTTTTTCGCAATCCGGCAGGCAAAGGCCGCCAGATGATCGGGCCTTTGAGGCGGTATGGCATTCCAGACTCCCAGATAGGCGTCGTTGACACACTCGGCCGCATCTTCCTCATTGCCCAGCACATTGCGGGCAACTGAAAAAAGCAGTCTCTCATAGCGGGCGGCCAGCTCCTCCACAGCCCGCTCGGAACGCTCCCAGAATAATTCTATAATCTGCCGGTCATCCATAACATCCCTCCCTCTTTTCTTCTTTCCCCCTCATCTATTATCTACCTTTTTTTTCGCCGATCTTACATCCTTACGGATTTTTCAGTGAATTATCAAGAGGAAAAAAAATACCGCCGTCCATAAGCACAGGCCGGACGGCGGCGATTAAAGCTCTTTATTTTTTCTTTTTCTTCGGGCGGTCGATCACATCCTCCACCACCTGCGCCGGCGGCGTGAGAAGCTTCTCCGGCTTCCCGATATAAGTCTTGATATGTTTAAAGGCCACCCCATAGGAATAACCGTCGGTGATCCTCTCATCGGCCACAAACTTCATGTGCAGGTATACCCGGCGGCGAACGCTGCCGTCCTTCTGCACTTCATAGGCCACTTCCTTATTACCGATGGCTCCAAAAATCGACAGAGTGCCAAACTCATAGATGTGATGGTAGACGGCGTCCATACCGAAGGACCCCATGTTGGTGATGAAGGCCGTCGTATGAAAAGGGCTCAGATCCGTCAGGGACCGGGGAAGAACTCCCATCTTATCGAGCTTTTTCAACAGCCAGAAGACAAATTTCATCAGAGCATTGGGGATGCTGCTCAGAGCTACCTCCAGAGCGTCGAAGCCCGTCTTGTTTTCATCCTCCTCCACCGATGAAACCGTCCGGTCGATCTTATTCATCTCGCCGTTAATCTTGTCGACCACGTCCTTCAACGTATCCTCCGGATCAAAAAAGGGCATAATCGTCGTTCTCTCTCCCGCCAGATTCATTCCCTTCTTTACCACCATCGCCATCTTGATATGATTGCGGGCATAAATGCGCCGGTTGGACTCGAAGCGGTTGATCTGGGGAACCTGGGAAATGGTGCGCACCACAGCCGCAAAAATCACCTGGTAGAGCGTCAGCCCCGGAATCTCTTTCGCCCGCATATCGCGAATAAAATCCTGTGTGTGCGTGATATCAATTTTATCTTCAAATAAAACCCAGCTGTCGCTCATTGTCGTCATGACATAAGGGACAACCTTGCTCATGGGGTCCATATTTCGGACCAAAAAGCCGTCCTTTCTATCGCCCCATCTTCTTTTTCTACCTGCAAAAGGCTGCATGGATAACTCCTTTATTTATAAAATTTTTATAATTTGACCATCCTCATTCTAACCGTCAGGGCGTAGAAAGTCAACTGAAATGTGAATTTATTCAGAAATTCTTAAAAAACCTTTTGCATTTTTCCACTTATGGTGTAAGATGGTCTATAGCCATTATGCAGATAGCAATCACGAAAAACGAAAAGAAAGAGACTGGATATATATGAAGAAAAAAAGCATGAGCAACCGCATTGTCAATAATTCTGCCTGGATCATCTCCGAACGGCTGATTCAGGCGGCCGTTTCCTTCTTCATTCAGATCGCCACCACCAATTATCTGGCCACTGACGCCCTGGGCGCCATCAGCTATTGCAGCTCCTTTGTCAACGTTTTCCTCTCCCTGTCTTCTCTGGGACTGGAATATGTAGTCATCAAGGAGCTGACCGCCGACCCCCAAAAAAGAGACGTCATCATGGGAACATCCATGGTCATGCGTCTGGCCTCCGGCATCCTGTCCGTGTTCTGTATGCTCTTTCTGGTGGGGGCCACCCGCAATTTTGAACCCTATTATGAGCTGATCGCCCTGCTTGTCTCCCTGCAGCTGATCTTTAAGCTGTCGGATCTGATCGATTATTATTTTCAGTCCAGACTGGAGAGCAAGCATGTCTCCATCGCCAAGGCCATCACCTACGTGGTCGTAGCCGTCTGGAAAATTTATATCATAGTAGCTCAGAAAGACGAGCCCTACTTTGCTTTTTCCTATACGCTGGACGCCATGGTCATCTGCCTGATCCTGATCTATATGTTCTTTAAAGAAGCAAAGCCCAGGCTCTCCTTTTCCATGGAATGGTGCCGCAGGCTGTTTCGCCAGAGCAAGCATTTTATTCTGGCCTCAATGATCACCATGATCTATTCGGAGATGGACCGAATCATGCTGGGCAATATCTGCGGCGATTCCGAAGTGGCCATCTATACCACAGCCTACAGCGTGGCCATGGTCTGGGTCTTTATCCCCAACGCCATCATGACCTCCTATCGGCCGGCTATTATGGAAGGGCACGCCACCGGCACCAACTATCTGGAACGGCTGCGGACCCTCTACTCCATTATTATCTGGATCGGCATAGCGGCCGGCGTAGGCGTCATGGTCCTGGGTCCCTGGTTCTTCTCCACCTTCCTGCGTTCCGAATACCTGGCCAGCCTCCCCAGCCTCTATCTGCTGATCTGGAGCACCCTGTTTTCTCATCTGTCCGTGGCTCGTTCCACCTGGCTGGTCTGCGAGGGGCTCAACCGCTACTCAGAGCTTTTCCCCATCTGGGGCGTTGTGGTCAACCTGGTTCTCAACTCCCTGCTGATTCCTGTATGGGGAGCTACCGGAGCCTCGACAGCCACTCTGGTAACCCAGATCGTCGTCACAATGGTCGCCCCCCTGTTCTACCGGCCTACCCGGCCTGTGGTGGGCCACATTGTCCAGTCCTTCTTTGCCAAGGACCTGATCGACAGAATCCGCGGACTGCGCAGATAAAGCGCCGGAAACCAGCCGCTGCCGGCTGCGGCTGTCAAAGCCCCAGGATTTCCTCCACCGTCCGTTTCATTTGACTGACGCTGCAAATCCTCTCATGGCGCACAGGCGCCCCCAGCAGTCCCCGCACAGCCTCCGGGATCTCCGTTCCGGAAATCCTGGAGAGCTCCTCCACGCAGGCAAAGGCCCATTCCAGCTCGGTCATCTCCCCTCTTTGCTCCTCCCAGTCCGGTTTTATGGCCCTGAGAATACTGGGAGCGAACTTGTAGGGACTGGCCGTGGAAGCGATGAGCGTCTTTGTGCTGTCCCCCGTTTCTCTGCGATAACGTTCATACACCGCCGACGCCACAGCCGTATGAGTATCCATCACATATCCGCATTCGCTAAAAATCCGGCAGATCTCCCGCCTGCTCTCCTCCTGAGAGGCAAAGCCTCCCCGGAAAGCCTCCATTCTTTTTCGCATCCCGTCGTCTATCTGATACCAGCCTTCCTGTGAAAGCATCCCCATAAGAGAGGCAGTCTGCTCCGGATCGCAGCCGGTCAGCTCGTAAATCAGCCGTTCCAGATTGCTGGAGATCAAAATATCCATGGAAGGCGAATCCGTCAGAATAAAGGGGCGGCGGCGATCGTAGGCGCCGGTGGCGAAGAAATCGCACAGAACCCTGTTCTCATTGGAGGCGCACAGCAGACGGCCCACGGGAAGCCCCATGCCTCTGGCATACCAGGCTGCCAGAATATTGCCGAAATTGCCGGTGGGAACCGCGATATTAACCGGCTCTCCCTTTTCTATCTCTCCTTCTCTCAGCAGACGGGCATAGGCGTAGACATAATAAACGATCTGAGGCACCAGACGGCCGATATTGATGGAATTGGCCGACGAAAAGGCCAGCCCGGCCTTTTCCATTCTTTTGGCCAGCTCTTCATCGGCAAAAACAGCCTTTACTCCGCTCTGACAATCGTCAAAATTCCCCTCCACGCCGATGACCCAGGTGTTATCTCCCCGCTGCGTAATCATCTGCTGTCTCTGTATGGCGCTGACGCCGTCCTTCGGATAAAATACCAGAATCCGGGTGCCGGGCACGCCGGCAAAGCCCTCCAGGGCTGCCTTTCCCGTATCTCCCGACGTGGCCGTCAGAATCACCGTCTCCCTTCCCTCTCCCCTCTTTTTCATCGCCGTGGTCATCAGATGGGGCAGAATAGACAGAGCCATATCTTTAAAAGCGATCGTAGGGCCGTGGAACAATTCCAGGAAGTATACGTCCTCCACCTTTGCCAGCGGAACAATCTCGGCGGCGTCGAATTTGCCGTCATAGGCAGCCGCTATACAGGCCCTGAGCTCCTCTTCCGTAAAATCCGTCAGATAGAGCTTCATAATCTCAAAGGCAATCTCCCGGTAATCCATGGCCGCCAGCTGTTCCAGAGAACAGGGCAGAGAAGGAATCTCCTCCGGGACAAAAAGTCCGCCGTCAGGAGCCAGCCCCTCCAATATGGCCTGACTGGCCGAAATAGCCTCCCGGCTGCTTCTGGTACTCTTATAACGCATCTTCCACGCCTCCCCTTCCTGTCTGCCTTTTTTATAACAGTAACTTTGCGTTCCATCATACCATATCGCATGCAAAACCGCAACGAAAAAAGAATCCTGCCACAGGATTCTCTCACTTTTTGATTCTTTTCAGACCCTTTTCTCCGAGATATAATAAGTGCTGGAAAAGAAAGGATGATCTGACGATGACCTTAAAGACAAGCAAAACAGCGGACCGCCGCATACCTTTAGACAGCGCGCGGCTGCGCCTGGCCCGGCAGCAGACCGGCCTGAGCCTGGCCGAGGCCGCCAAAAGGGCCGGTCTGAACAAAATGACGCTGGCCCGCTATGAAAGCGGGGACATCCGCAGCGCAGCCTGCGCCAGCCTCCACAGGCTGGCCGCCGCATACGAATGTCCCCCCTTCTGGCTGGCCGGCATGGATACCGGTCGGGAATTCTTCGCAGGAGAGCAGGAGCTGCTTCTGTCTCCCCGAACGGCAGACAGCCCTTCCGGGCTTGGCAGCCGCCTCCTCTCCTGCCTTCACTATCTGGACCGCGGCCGTGATTAAAATCCTCCTCAGTCCCTCCTCAGTCGCAATTTCCTTTTCGATCTGCAATTTTTACATATTCTCTGCGCGGGCACACGTTGGTGTAAGCCGGACGGATAATCTTTTCAGCGCTTACAATCTCCTCCAGACGATGAGCGCTCCAGCCTACAATACGGGCCACGGCAAACATAGGCGTATACAGCTCCAGCGGCAGATTCAGCATACTGTAGACGAAGCCGCTGTAAAAATCCACGTTGGTATTAACGCCCTTGTAAATCTTTCTCTCTCTGCCAATAACCTGAGGGGCCAGCTTTTCCACGGTAGTATACAGATTGAACTCATCGCTTCTGCCCTTCTCCTCGGCCAGGCGCTTAACAAATTCCTTAAAGATTTCTGCACGGGGATCGGACACCGAATATACGGCGTGACCCACACCATAGATCAGACCGCTGCGGTCGAATTCTTCTTTGTGAAGGATGCGTACCAGATAATTCTCCACTTCCTCCTCGTCGCTCCAGTCCTTCACCTTTTCCTTCATATCCTCGAACATCTGGACTACTTTGATATTGGCGCCGCCGTGCCGGGGCCCCTTTAACGAAGCCAGAGCCGCAGCCATCACCGAATAGGTGTCCGTACCAGAAGAGGTAACCACGCGGGTCGTAAAGGTGGAGTTGTTGCCGCCGCCATGCTCCATATGGAGAATCAGCGCCATATCAAGCACCGTCGCCTCAAAAGCGGAATAGGACTGATCCGGTCTCAGCATTGCCAGAATATTCTCAGCCGTGGAAAGTTCCGGCTGGGGATGATGCAGATATAAACTATTGCCGTTGCTGTGGGAATAAGCCTGATAACTGTAGACGGCCAGCATAGGGAACTGGCTGATCAGATTCAGACACTGACGCATCACATTGGGAATGGAGGTGTCCTCCGCCGCGTCATCATAGGAATAGAGGGTGAGCACGCTCTTGGCCAGATTAATCATGATATCCTTACTGGGAGCCTTCATGATAACATCCCGGACAAAATTCTGGGGAAGCGTTCTTCTCTCGGACAGTTCAGCGGTAAAAGCCGCCAGCTCTTCTTTACTAGGAAGCTCTCCGACTAACAGGAGGTAAGCCACCTCTTCAAATCCAAACCGGTTCTCCGCCCTGCACCCGTGGGTCAGATCCTTCACATCGTAGCCTCGATAAAACAGTCTGCCAGGGCAGGGCACCAGCTCGCCGTTCACATTCTCTTTGGCGTGTACGTCCGCTATGTTCGTAAGTCCGGCCAGCACGCCCTTTCCATTTAGATCTCTGAGCCCTCTCATCACGTTGTATTTCGTGTAAAGCTCCGAGGCTACCTTGTCCTTCTCCTCGCAGACGGCAGAAAGCTTCTCCACCTGCGGTGTAATGGTAAAAATGACATCATCTTCCATGGCTTTTCCTCCTTCTTCAATTTTTGTCTCATTTTTAATTATATGCCGAAAAGAGGAAAATTTCAAATGACAATTCCATTAACTCTGTAAATTTTTTATGAACAGCCACCTTTGCCAGACCTGTTCAGACAATTCACAAATCAATTTCTCCGCAGCAAAATACCCTGTCAGTTTTCCTTTGCCGACGGCTGCCGTTTTCTCTATATAAAGCGGAGCGTTTTTATTTCACAGGAACGCAGTTTTCTATGAAACAAAAATACGGCAGCAGAAATCCGCACCGTCAAAAAGGTGCTGACTCCTGCCGCCGCATCTCGCTCTTTATATTAATTCAGCTGGCTTTCACACACAGTCCAGGCCTTCTCCAAGGCAGCGGCAACTCCCTCCGGATTCTTGCCGCCGGCCTGGGCCATATTCGGGCGGCCGCCTCCGCCTCCGCCGACCAGGGCCGCAATTTCGCGGATCAGATTGCCGGCATGAGCGCCCTTCTTTACCGCTCCGTCCGTAGCTGTAGCCATCAGGCTTACCTTCCCGTCTGCTGCGCAGGCCAGGACCACCACGCTGTCGCCCAGCTTATCCTTCAGCTGATCGCCCAGGTTGCGCAGGCCGTTCATATCCATTCCCTGCACTTCGGCGGCCAGTACCTTAACGCCGCCGATTTCACGGGCCTTGTCCAGAATATCCCCGGCCGCATCCTTGGCCATGCGGTCTTTCAGCTTCTCATTCTCCGAGCGAACCGCACGAAGCTCCTCCTGCAGCGCCTCGACACGGCCCGGCAGACCGGCCACATCGCTTCTCATCATATGGGCCAGACCCTTTAACTCGCTCTCCAGTCCGTCGTAATAGTCGAATACGCCCTTGTCCGTCAGAGCCTCGATCCGGCGCACGCCGGCTGCAATGCCGGCCTCAGACAGGATCTTGAAACGGGTAATAACAGAAGTATTCTTCACATGGGTACCGCCGCACAGCTCCCGGGAAAAATCTCCCATGCTGACTACCCGGACCTTATCGCCGTATTTCTCGCCAAACAGAGCCATGGCTCCGGTCTTTCTGGCCTCGTTAATATCCATGATATCCGTCGTCACAGGCAGGGCCGCCGCGATCTCCTCATTGACCATATCCTCCACGGCCTTTAACTCCTCGGGAGTCATTGCCGAGAAATGCGTAAAGTCAAAGCGCAGGCGGTCGGCCGTCACCAGGGAACCGGCCTGTTCCACATGGGTTCCCAGCACAGTGCGCAAAGCCTTGTGCAGCAGGTGCGTGGCGCTGTGGTTTTTGCAGGTCAGAGCGCGATTGGCCGCATTTACCGACAGATGTACGGTCTCGCCTGCGGAGAACATTCCCCTGGTCATCCGGCCGATATGACCGGTCTTGCCGCCCTGCAGCTGAATGGTCTCTTCTACCACAAACTCGGCCGTCTCCGTGGAAATTACGCCGATGTCGCCGTTCTGGCCGCCCATGGTAGCGTAAAAAGGCGTCTCGTCGGTGACAATCGTCCCCACATCTCCGTCCGCCAGAGCTTCCACCAGCTCTTCCGGCGTCGTCAGCACCGAAATCCGGGAATCGGCCTCCAGGCTGTCATAGCCGACAAATTTCGTAGTGATGGAAGGATCGATGGACTGGTATACCGTCACATCGGCTCCCATGTAATTGGTCGTCTTGCGGGCGCTTCTGGCCTTCTGACGCTGCTCCTCCATGCAGGAGTGGAAGCCTTCCTCATCCACGGTCATCCCCTTCTCTTCCAGGATCTCCTTGGTCAGATCCATCGGAAAACCATAGGTGTCGTAGAGCTTGAAGGTATTCTCGCCGGAGAGAACCGTCTGACCGTCCGCCTTCATCTGCTCCTCCATCTCCGACAGAATGGAAAGACCCTGGTCAATGGTCTTGTTAAACTTGTCCTCCTCTTCGGACAGAACCTTGAAGATCATAGCCTGCTTCTCTTCCAGCTCCGGATAGCCATCCTTGGACAGCTCGATAACCGTACGGCTTAAAGGAGCAAGGAACTCGCCCTCAATGCCCAGGATTCTGCCGTGACGGGCGGCCCGGCGCAGCAGACGGCGCAGCACATAGCCTCTGCCCTCATTGGAAGGCATGATGCCGTCGGAAATCATAAAGGTACAGGACTTGATATGATCGGTCACAATACGAAGAGATACATCCTTCTGATGATCCTTCTGATACTCGGTATGAGCCAGGGCGCAAACCTGATCCAGCAGAGCCTTGTTGGTGTCAACGGTGAACAGGGAATCCACATCCTGCACCACCACGGCCAGACGCTCCAGTCCCATGCCTGTGTCAATATTTTTCTGCTTTAATTCACTGTAATGGCCATGGCCATCATTGTCAAACTGGGAGAACACATTGTTCCACACCTCAATATAGCGGTCGCAGTCACAGCCTACCGTGCAGCCGGGCCGGCCGCAGCCGTATTTCTCCCCTCTGTCATAGTAGATCTCCGAGCAGGGACCGCAGGGGCCGGAGCCATGCTCCCAGAAATTATCCTCCTTGCCAAAGCGGAAAATCTTCTCCTCCGGAACGCCGATCATGTCGCGCCACAGAGCATAGGCCTCGTCGTCGTCCTGATACACCGACGGATACAGCCTCTCCGGGTCCAGTCCCACCACCTGGATCAGGAATTCCCAGGACCAGCTGATCGCCTCTTTTTTGAAGTAGTCGCCAAAGGAAAAATTGCCCAGCATCTCAAAGAAGGTGCCGTGGCGGGCCGTCTTGCCGATATTTTCGATATCGCCGGTACGGATGCACTTCTGGCAGGTGCACACCCGGCGGCTAGGCGGAATCTCCTGGCCGGTAAAGTAGGGCTTCAGCGGAGCCATACCGGAATTGATGAGCAGCAAGCTGTTGTCGTTGTGAGGAACCAGGGAAAAGCTCTTCATCGCCAGATGTCCCTTGCTCTCAAAAAATTCCAGAAACATTCTTCTCAGTTCATTTACGCCGTATTTCTGCACAGTATTTTCCTCCAAAAGATATCTACAGCACTCCATCACAGCACACCGGCCGGACATAGTCGCTGTCTGCGGCTACCCCCGGCAAGTCGAGGAATGTGTAGACTTTTATCATACGTTTAATCTTAGCACGGCAATGAAACTTTGACAAGTCCTTCCTGAGAGGATTTCTTTGCGCTTTTGCCGGGCAATTTTACTCTCCATAATACATCTTTGCCAGCACGTACACCCTGTCCTTCGTCCACTCCAGCAGACTGTTCGTATAGGCCAGCTGCTGCGCGCTGCTGCTTTGCGTCTGCGAGACCGCCGCCTGGCTGGCCGCCTCATCCCGCTGCCGTATCCAGGCTCTCTCCTCGTCGCGCAGCTGGATAAATTCTTCCTCCGGCATCTGGTCGCGGAGGGCCTGATAAATCATATTGAGCTCGTCGTCCCAGAAGGTCAGAGCCGCGTCTGCCGCCGCCTGCTGGTCGGCCGCCGTCTTGGTCTGCGCCGTCTGCGTATTGGAAGTCAGGTGGCTGTCCATTTCGCTCAGACGGCTGTAATAATCCTCCGCCCGCTCTTCCGGGCCGCTCTCTGTCACAATTTCCAAAGTAACCGACGACTCCTGCACGTCCACATAAGCCTCGATTTCATCGCTTTCCCCGGCGCTCTCGCCGTAAACCGCGCTAGTCTCTGCGTCGGCCTCAATCCGGGACATAGCCTCGGTTTCCGCAGCCACAGCCGTCTCAGCGGCCGTCTCAACGCCGCTTGCAGCTGCCGCCTCTTCTTCCATATCCGCAGATTCATCCTGCTGGGCCTCAGCCGCGCCGGCAGCCCCTCCGTTTGCCGGACCGCCGGCCGATGCTCCGTCAGCTCCGCTTGCCGCGTTTATATTGTTTCGAACCTCTTCCTCCCGGCCAAAGTCAACTACCTCCTGCCTGCCGGAACCATCCTGCAGTCTGAGATTGAGCAGAGTGAAACCGGCGCCCACTGCCACCACTGCTATTATCATAATTATGAACTTTAGCACCCGTTCTCTCATTACATCTCACTCCTTGCTCTTTTTCCGAAAATCTGATCGGTCCTATTGTACAATCCGCCAGCAGGCACGCCGCTTCACGATCTATGCCAGCAGGCCGGAATCCTCGCTTAAATTCTCACCGTCCGCTGCCGACGTGGCCAAACGGTCGCACCTTTCGTTTAACGGATGTCCGGCATGGCCCTTGACCCAGTTAAAATGAATCTGATGAGGTTTGGCCGCCTCAAGAAGCCGCTCCCACAAATCACGGTTTTTTACCGGATCGTTCTTTCCCCGCTTCCAGCCTCTGGCAATCCAGTTTTTCAGCCATCCTTCGGTAAACGCCTTGACTACGTAGGCCGAATCCGAGTACAGCTCGATTTCACAGGGACGATTTAACGCCTCCAGGGCTGCGATCACAGCCATCAGCTCCATTCGATTGTTGGTCGTCTTTTTATATCCGGCGGAAAGCTCCTTTTCATGGAGAATTCCCCGCGGATCCGTATATTGAATCACAGCGCCGTAGCCTCCCGGTCCATCAGGATTGCCTCTGGCCGCTCCATCGGTATAGATATCAACTTTCATTATTTCTGCTCCGCTTTATTCATGGTCCATATTCCTGTCTCCAGGAAGCGCTTTGCCATCGCCTCGGCATCCTCCAGAACCCGTCTGTCATAGCCCATCAGCCCAAGCAGCTTCAAAGCGTTGCGGCTCTGGGCCCTCCCCGGCAGAAGTCGGTAGGAGAAAAGAACGTCCCCATCGGTGACCTCCTCCTCGAAGTGACTGTTGTCATAGCAGTCTTCCAAAAGCCAGGTCAGCTCTCCATCGTGGGTGGCGGCAAAGCAGAGGATATTCTGCCGGGTCATACTCTTCAGTATCTGCGCAGACGCGGCGATCCGCTCCACTGTATTGGTGCCTCTCAGGACCTCGTCTACAAAGCACAATACCGGAAGCTCATCGCTTCCCCGATCCAGAATCCGTTTCAGGGAACGAATCTCCGCCATATAATAGCTCTCTCCGCCGATTAAATTGTCCCGCAGGGCCATGGAGGTATAAATCTGATAAAAGGGCGCCCGGTAGCTGGTCCCCGGCACAGTATACACAGTCTGAGCCAGCACGGCGCCAAGCGCCGTGGTTTTTAGGAATGTCGATTTGCCCGACGCATTGGAGCCGGTAATCAGCTGGCTGCGCCCGGCGCAGACCGTATTGGGTACCGGCCGGTCAATCAGCGGATGATACAGCTCCTCCCCAAACAGCCCCAGACCTTCCTCTGTTCCACAGAACACAGGGCAGGACCACTGCCCCAGGCAGACCCGGAAGGAAGCGATCGCCAGACCGCATTCCATTTCGCCCAGTACCCGCACCATGTCCCAGATAGCCTGTTCCCGGTCTTTTGCCAGCGCCACAATCTGATTATAGGCAATCAGATCAATGTGCAGCAGCATTTTCACATAATCCGCCAGCACATCCAGAGGAGATCCGCCCATGGCGCTGCCCATGACAATCAAACGGGACTTTTTGCGGATGGGTTCCAGTTTATTTAAAGCTTCTCCCAGAGACTCCAGATAAGCGGCAAGCCCGTCCTCCTTTAGGGAAGCAATCTCCCGGCCGTAAACGGTCAGGCGCACCACCTGCGCCACCGAAGCAAAATGGGTCTCTACCTGACCCTTTTGCTGGTAATAACTGATAATCTGAAAGGCAAGGACTGCAATCAGAGCTGCAATCCCTACCGGCGCAGCAAACGCAATCAGCACGGCGCTGGCGGCCAGGGCCGCCGCTCCCAGATAATGCACACCATTGGAACGAAGGGGCTGTTTGCTTAAATTGGAAATATAATCGCACAGCGCCTGTCTCCCTCTCTTTCCCATAGAGGAAAAGCTTTTTTCCAGAGACAATCTCAGCTCTTCGTCCTGTGCAAAGAGGCTGGCCAGACGGTCTCTCTCCTTAAGGACGGCCTCATCCGAGACGGGCGTCCGAAGCAAGCGATACAAAGCTTCCTCTCCAACGGAGGAATGGGTATGATTGAGGAGCATAAAGATCTCGTCCAAATCCAGATCATTCCAGGTAATGTCGTCCAAAGAATACTCCCCGTTCCGACACATTTCATAATATCTGGCAATGCGGCGCAGATCTTCCTCCTCATATTCCTGCTCCGGCACCTTGCCCCAGGACTCCCGCAGCTGTTCGATCCACAGGGCCCGGCGGCGCTTCTGATCGATCTGGTAATAAATAACCAGAAAAACGACGCCCGCCGCCATCAGCCACAATAACTCCATCGCCTTCCCCTCAGCCTAAAGCACGGCCAATCCGGCCGATCGCCTCGGTTACCAGCGCCTTAAAGTCCTTGGATACCCGGTCGGCCGTCTCCTGGACCTCGCTGTGAGAAAGCTTTGCGGTTCCCAGGCCCGCCGCCATATTGGTAATGCAGGAAATTCCGCAGATTTTAAGTCCCATATGATTGGCCGCCACAGCTTCGCAGACGGTGCTCATTCCAACGGCATCGCAGCCCAGTCCCTGCAGCAGCCGGATCTCCGCCGGCGTCTCATAGGCCGGCCCGGTGAGCTGGGTATATACTCCTTCTTGCACGGAAATATGGAGATGATCCGCCGCCTGATGAAGAAGCTGGCGCAGATCCATATCGTAGACCTCCGACATGTCGGCGAAACGAGGGCCCAGGCTGTCGATATTCTCTCCGATTAAAGGCGACGGGACAAAGAGTGAAATATGATCCCGCAGCACCATAAAATCTCCCGGACGGAAACTCTCGTTGACTCCGCCCGCCGCATTGGTCAAAAACAGAACCTTCGCTCCCAGACGTCCCATCAGCCGTGTGGGCAGCACCACATCGCTCATGGCATAGCCCTCATAGTAATGAACACGTCCCTGCATGATAACTACAGGTACTCCCTGCACACGCCCGAAAATAAACTGTCCCTTGTGACCGGCCACCGTAGACACTGGAAAGCCTTCGATTTCACCATAGGGCACCCGGCATTCCACCTCCACCGCGTCGGTGTCTGCGTAGTCTCCCAGACCGCTTCCCAGCACCAGGGCCACCAACGGCTTGAAATCCGTCAGCCGGCGAACGCTTTCCACACAATCGGATAATTTCTTTTCTACCAAATTCATATAGCCTCCTGTCCAGGTACCAAGCTGAGCTCTTCTATGCCCCAAAGGCAGAAATGTCCTCCACATAAGACTCCTTTTTCAATTAAAGTATAGCACAGCTTTTCCCCAATTGAAACTTACATTATTCTTACCGTTTCATAACCAATTCAGGCGCATGGTCTCTCATATAGGCTGCCAGCGCCTTTTCATCCCGCAGATAGTCCGGGACAATAATCCCCGCAATCCCCGCATATTCCGCCCGGTGGCAGTCCGAACCGGCAGACTGCCGCAATCCATGCTTCTTTGCCCATTTAAGAGCCTTCTCATTATTATTGGCGCAGGGCTGACCGTTGTATACCTCTGCTCCATGCATATATTCCGGGTCCTGGGGCGTGCAGTAATACCGAAAGGGATGGGCCTGATACATCAGAATCCCCGCGCTTTCCGCTTCCAGAAAAGCCTCCTTCTGCGTCAGACTATAGAGCCTGGGATGATCCAGCAGAAACTCCCGGTCAATGCCATAAAAGAGAAAATCGTTCCATTCTCCCCGATGCTTTCCGCCCTGCAGGCAGCACTCTACGCCCAGCCAAACCCGGATTCCCCAGCGCTCCGCCTCCTCCAAAGCTCTCCGATACCCCTCCAGATAACGGTCTACCGCTTCTGTCGGCGTACACCCCCGATAGGCTTCCAGCACGTAATCGTTGAAATGATCCGTGATCATCAAAACATCGTAGCCCAGACCGGCATAGGTCTGCACCAGACTGGCCGCCGTGATGTGCGAACAGGGACTTACCTCGCTGGTATGGGCATGCATTTCGATTTTCATAAGAATCCTCTCTCCTTATTCTTTACAGCCTTGAAAGGCAAATCTTTTACCGGCCGCCCCTTCAGAAACCGGCAATCTTCTCCGGCGTCATCTCCCGCACCACGGCGACCGCCAGCTCGACAGCCGCCTCAAAATCCTGCATCGAGGCAATTCCATAGTGCGAATGGATATAGCGGACGGGAATTCCCACCACAATAACAGGCACTCCCTGATTGCTCAAATTGATCACAGCTCCATTATTGCCGCCGCCGGAACGCACCGAGGTCTGCATTTTGAGCCCCAGTCTCTCTGCCAGCTCTATGGTATCCCGCATAAAACGGGGATTGGCAATCATGGAGCAATCCATAAACCGCAGCATCGGCCCTTTTTTCAGGGCGGTCTGAATCTCATAGGGCTCCATAAAGGTATCGTCAGCAGGACAGCCCTCAAAGCAGATCGCAGCCTGCGGCTTTATCTGATTTACCGCCACATTTACGCCGCGCTCTCCCACCTCCTCCTGGGAAGAAATCACTCCGGCCACGTCCACAGAAAGGCTCTCTCCCTCCAGACGCTTCAGGGTCTCCAAAAGCGCCGCGCAGCCGATCCGGCAGTCAAAGGCCTTGCCCATCAATATATCCCGCTCTTCGTCGCAGAAGAATTCCACAGCCGGCACAGCAGGCTCGCCCATACGTATTCCAAACACCTCTCTGGCCTCCTCGGCCGATCTGGCTCCCACGTCGATCACCAGCTGTGAGATGTCCGTCTGCTTTCCCTTCTCCGCTTCCGTCATAAAATGCGGCGGCTTGGCGGCAATGACGCCCGGAATAAACGCTCCGGCGGCATTTCTCACCCATACCTTGGCTCCCGCAAGGGTACCGGGAGTGAACCGTCCCAGCGTCAGGAAACGCAGTGTGCCGTTGGGTTTGATCGAATGAATCATAAAACCCACCTCATCCCCATGGGCATCCAACATAAGCACCGGCTTGTCTCCGGTATTGCCGTGGCGATTGATATAGAGATTGCGCAGAGAATCCTCCCGCGTTCCGGCAAACCCGGCGGCAAACTTCGCCGCCACGGCGATGGATTCATCTTCAAAGCCCGACGGGGCCTTTGCCTCTGACAATGCCCGAATCAGGGCAATGCTCTCCTCTTTACTGCTCTTCATTTTGGTCTCCTCGCTTTCATTCGTGTCGTTTACGGTAGTAGTGTATCACAGGCCGGAAAAATTTGCATTAAAAAAAGTCAGCCCCAATTCGTGCTTTTTCAGAAACTTTTTTAGAAACCTTTTTCAGAAGACTCTTGCATTTTATATCGAGGTGCGATATAATGCTTATATCGAAGTGCGATGCATCGCAGTATAATTGAAGGAGGTGAGCCGATGGACGCCCATATTCAAAAGGTCTATG
>CALWLM010000158.1 GCA_944381515.1 uncultured Lachnospiraceae bacterium
CCTTTCTGGCGACTGCCTAACATGAAAAGTGTAAGACTAAATGCTACCTTTTGGGAAGTGGAAATGAGTGAAAGAGTAAAATCTACTTTGCCCCCTTCAAAGTGGAAATAAACTTTTCACTTCAGCGGCAAAAATGATCGCGTTTTTCTATTGTGCAAATTGAATCTGTGGTATATACTAGAAATAGTGTGCCATAAAACACCGGCTCTTTCCTGCGGAATGGGCCACCATATCGATTTTAGGAGTGCGAATACAATATGATCAGTGCCAACAACATTACCCTGCGTATTGGAAAGAAGGCTCTTTTTGAAGATGTGAACATCAAGTTCACCGAGGGCAACTGCTATGGCCTCATCGGGGCCAACGGAGCCGGCAAATCCACCTTTTTGAAAATTCTGTCCGGTCAGCTGGAGCCCTCCCAGGGAGATATCTTCATCACCCCCGGCCAGCGTCTGTCCTTTTTGCAGCAGGATCATTTTAAGTACGACGAGTATCCTGTCCTTGACACAGTAATTATGGGCAACGCTCGCCTTTACGAAGTGATGAAGGAAAAGGACGCCATCTATATGAAAGAGGACTTTTCCGATGAAGACGGAATCCGGGCGGCTGAACTGGAGGCAGAGTTTGCCGAGATGGACGGCTGGGAGGCCGAATCCGATGCCGCCACCCTGTTAAACGGTCTGGGCATCGAAACGGAGCTGCATACCTCTCTGGTCAAAGATCTGGGCGGCAACGAAAAGGTCAAGGTGCTGCTTGCACAGGCTCTTTTTGGCAATCCGGATATCCTGCTCCTCGACGAGCCTACCAACCATCTGGATCTGGACGCTATCGCATGGCTGGAAGAATTTCTGATTAACTTTGACAACACGGTTATCGTGGTCTCTCACGACCGCTATTTTCTCAACAAGGTCTGCACCCATATCGCAGATATCGACTACGGCAAGATTCAGCTCTACGCCGGCAACTACGATTTCTGGTATGAGTCCAGCCAGCTGATGATCAAGCAGATGAAGGAAGCCAACAAGAAAAAGGAAGAGAAGATCAAGGAGCTGCAGGAATTTATTCAGCGCTTCTCCGCCAACGCTTCCAAGTCAAAACAGGCGACCTCCAGAAAGAGAGCTCTGGAAAAGATCGAGCTGGATGAGATCCGTCCCTCCAGCCGCAAATATCCCTATATTGATTTTCGTCCCAACCGCGAGATCGGCAATGAGGTGCTGACCGTGGAAGGCCTGAGTAAAACCATCGACGGGGTAAAGGTTCTGGACAACATCTCCTTCGTTGTAGGCAGAGAGGACAAGATCGCCTTCGTGGGCTCCGACGAGCTGGCCAAAACCACCCTGTTCCAGATCCTGGCCGGCGAGATGGAACCGGACGAGGGAACCTACAAATGGGGCGTTACCACCTCACAGGCTTATTTTGCCAAGGACAACACCCAGATCTTTGATTCGGATCTGACCATCACCGACTGGCTGACCCAGTTCTCTCCCATCAAGGACGTAACCTATGTCCGCGGGTTTTTGGGACGCATGCTTTTTGCCGGCGATGACGGCGTCAAGAAGCTGCGCGTGCTTTCCGGCGGAGAGAAGGTGCGCTGCCAGCTGTCCATGATGATGATTCAGGGGGCCAACGTGCTGATTTTCGACGAGCCTACCAACCATCTGGACATGGAGTCCATTACGGCCCTGAACAACGGCCTGATTAAATTCCCCGGCGTGATCCTCTTCTCCTGCCATGACCATCAGTTTGTCCAGACCACAGCCAACCGTATCATGGAAATCACACCCGATGGCCTGATTGATAAGATGACCACCTATGACGAATACCTGGCTGCTGACGTAATGGCCAGAAAGCGTCAGATCAACACCGTGACATCCGATGAGGACGCGCTGTAATGCCGCATTCATCATTCATAGTATTTCACAGCATTTAGCATTACTGCATTCATCGGCTTCACCATAATTCATAGCCGCAAAATACCAAATTTTAAAGGGCTGATGCTCCGCCGGTTTACCCGGTTCGCGCATCAGCCCTTTTTAAATTTTTCCGGTTCCGATTTTTCAGGTTTCGTCTCCATTGCCCTCCAGAGAAATCGGCTCTCCCATCACCGCCGCTTCCGGCTGTTCCATTACATACACGAAATCCTTGACCCGGGCCAGGCATTCTCTCAAATCACGGTACACCTGCCCTATATCATTCCTGGCCGGGGCCGCCGCTCCCACTGCCTCGATCCCCAGAGCCTGCGCAATATACAGAGCCCGGTACAGGTGATACTCCTGGGTAACGATCACGATTTTATCTGCTCCGAATATTTCCTTGGCCCGATACAGGCTGTCATAGGTACTAAACCCGGCATGATCCAGAAATATCGCCTCCGAGGGAACGCCGGCTGCTGCGGCTGCCGCCTTCATGGGCCCCACCTCATTGTAATCTTCGCTTCCATGGTCTCCGCTCATCAGAATCCGGCTGCTGGCCCCGCTCTGATACAGCGCGACAGCCGTATTCACGCGGTCCGTCAGCATGGGGGTGAGCGTCCCGTCCTCCCTCACGCCGGCTCCCAGCACCAGGATACAGTCTGCATCCATCCCGGCAGCCTCCTCCAGCGATACAATTTTTCCTTCCGCCGCCTGTTTTACAATGGTATTAATGATCGATACAACGGCCAGCATCAAAGTACACAGCCCGATAACGATAACTGCCGCCGTCCATAGGAAACGGAGCATCTTTTTCTTCTGCTGTTCTTTCAATATCCTGATACCTCCACGGCACTTCGGCGCGCCGCTTTCTCTTATGATTTTCTATGCAGGGGATTAATCGCATAGGCTGCCAGCCAGATAAACAGCACAGACAGCGCCAGCTGGGCCGCGCAGCTTAGCAAAAGCCAATCCGGTGTAAGCATGCGGTCCGTAAAAATATATCCGTTATACCAGTTCAGCATGCTGATGGACTCCGTACCTCCGATTTGCTGGCTGAACAAGCTGTAGAAGGTAATCGCCGGATTGATCAACAGCAGATTATTCCACGGTGCCATGGTCTCTCCCGTTACCACCACGCCGTTAGGCGTAAGTACGTTATATATGTTAAGGACCATAACCAGCACCAGATAGGTGCCCACTGTCACAAAGATCACCGACAGATAGGACAGCACCGTCGCCATAGTCGTCCTCTTCATCAACGCCGAAAACAACGTGCTGATGCTGCCGATAAAAAGCGTCGTTACTGTCAGGCAGCCAAAGAGGACAGCCAGATCCCATACGCTGATTCCTCCGTAAATATATACCAGGGTCAGCACCGGAAGACTGCTTAACATCAGCACAAAGGCTGTGCTCAGGCAGGAAAGAAGCTTGCCCACCACAATATCAGCAGGGCGCAGTCTGGTGCACAAAAGAATGTCCAGAGTCTGCCGCTCCCGCTCTCCCGATATACTTCCCGCAGTCAGCGCCGGAACAATAAAAAGGATGAAAGCCGCCTCAAAAGCCGCTACCAGCGTATACATCTGCAAAAGAGAGGCGTAGGGCGTATCGCCATAATAACCGCTGTCCCGCACAATCAGCTGCAGCTGCAAAAGTCCTATCAGCGCCAGAATCAGATTGAATATCATTACAATGACCGTCAGCCTCGTTGTCCTGCTGCTGGTCATGGTTTCCTTTTGATAGATGGGAAAGACATGTGAAACAAACCGCATCATCCCTGAGCCACCACCTTTTCTTCCTTACTGCCGGTGATCTGCATAAACACAGATTCCAGACCGCCCTGACGCCTCCCAAAGCTTCCCACCAGGGCGCCCGCCTCCGTTACCAGCTGACCAAGCAGCCGGGCCTCATCCATCTGCCCGCCGGAAAATCCCGCCACCACCTGATTACCGTCTATGGTTACATTGTGGACCAGCGGATGACGGCGCAGAAGAGCCACCGCCTCTGGAAGGTTCTTATAGATTCTCATTTCCAGAGGATTGGAGGTATTTACCATGGCCAGTATATCCACCAGGCTCCCCCGCAGAACCATGGCTCCCTCTTCAATAATCCCGATATCCGTACACATCTCCCCCAGCTCCGACAATATATGGGAGCTAATCAAGATGGTTTTTCCGCATTTGTTGATTTCCTTGAGCATTTGAATAAAATCCTGGCGGGTTCTTGGGTCCAGCCCCGCAGCCGGTTCATCCAAAATCAGCAGTCTGGGATTATGCACCAGCGCGCGGGCCACTCCCAGCCGCTGCTTCATTCCCCGGGAGAGACTATCCACATAGTGGTCCTCTCTTCCGCCCAGTCCTACCATATCCAAAAGCTCCATATAGCGCCTGCGGGCCACCAGTCCCGTAATACCATAGGCCGACGCATAAAATTCCAGATACTCCGATACCCTCACATTGTCGTACACGCCAAAGAAATCCGGCACATATCCGATTTTTTCTTTCAGCTTTCCGTCGCCGCAGCGCATCGGCTGTCCGTCGATCTCGACGGTTCCGCTGTCGGCCCGCAGCAGACCTGTCAGTATACGGATGGTAGTCGTTTTTCCCGCTCCGTTAGGCCCTACAAAGCCAAAAAGCTCCCCATCTTCTATTTCCAGATTCAGATCGCGCAGAGCCCGGATTTTGCCGTAGGATTTTTTCAGATTGCAGATCTTAAGCATCATGGCTCTTCCCTCCCGATCACACTGAGCTGGGGAAGAATGATCTGATAGGAGTATTCCTCCGCCGTCTCGTCCTCATAACGCACAGTCAGGCGATTCTCCCCATCGAGATAGGGCTCCAGATAAGCGCTGTCGTACTCTTCTCTCGGCTCTATCTTATCATAGCTGCCCGTCTCCCAATTATAAAATTCCATCGTTCCCCGGAAAGCCTGCATATAGCTGTCCGCTGCCTGCTCCTCCGGCCATTCAAACAGTATGCTGTCCACCGGAACCTCTCCGAAATCATACTGCAAAACAACCAGCTGCAAATAAGTGGAATTGTCGGAAGCGTCATAATTTCCCTGCAATACCTCCGGTTCCTGCAGAAGAACCGGCACATAGACCTGTCCATCCCGGCTGTAATCTACCTCCATCTGCGCTGTAATAAGGGTCACGCCTCTTACCTCCACATCCGCTTCCTCCAGAATGTTCACATTCTCCCGGGAAGGAAACGCCAGAATGACCGCATCGTTTGTCTGAGTGATCATCATGCTGTTGATGTAGTAGGAGGTCACTTCATTTCGCCATGCAGCCACGGCAGCCTCTTCGCTCTCGCTGGCTGTATCAAAGGCATACATTCCGGAAATCGTCTGCAGCATCTCATACTGCCGGTAAGGGGGAACCGAATAAATCGGCGCCTGGGACAAATCCACCTGCTGCCCCGGCTCCATATCCCCCGCCACAATCAAAAAGCCGCCTACCAGAATACATACCCGCTCAAGACTCACGCCGGTTTCATTGATCAGATATCCCGACGCTTCTCCCCGAAACAACCCCAGCTCGCCCGTAAAGCCGGCTCCATAGGTGTCTTCGCTGCGCCGGCTCAGCCGGAAGTATTCAGCGGTAAAAGGAATATCATCATTTATCTCCACCTGCGTCCCTTCCTCACCATAATAAACGGCCAGCTGACAGTCGTTTTTCTCCGTGTCAAAAGTCTCCGTCTGATTGTCGTAGGAAAGCACCGGCAGCACATCGTAGTCCGCTCCTATCCGAAAGCTGTAAGAGGAATTGTAGGGAGAGCAGATATTGGCATAAATCGTCTCCCGCACCGTATCTCCCCGAATTTCCTGAATCGAGGCATAATTCATAAAGGGACGGGTAAAACGGGTCCGCGTCCCCATCAGGTAGATAACTCCGGCAAATAGAAGAGAGATCGCAATCATGGCGGACCGCAGAGCTCCCTGCCGCCCCTTCTTCTTTAATATCCAGTACAGTACCGGTCCCAAAACCACCAGATAAACAATCAACACAACCGCATACTGCCCTACCTTGGGCAGTCTCGCCGGATCTACGCTGGCCGTCATATTTCTGGCATTCCAGTAATCGTCGGTTCCGTTCTGCATACTGTTCTCCAGCGCAGACAGGCTGTCCGCTCCTATTGTATCATAAAAAAACTCCCGCACCGAGGATTCCTCGGAAAAATTGCCGGCCGCATCCCAAAGCGGGAAGCCGCAGTATACGTACAGCCCGCTGCCCCAGTTTTCACGGACAGTCTCTCCCTCCTGCGCCTGCGCGGCCATATCGCTGCCGTTTCCAATTATAATAATACCGCCCTCATAAACCCAATCGTCCAGCGCCTGCATCTGTGCCGCCGAAAAGTCGGACCGGTCAAATTCATCCAGCAGGAAAATGTCATAGAGACGGAATTTCTCGATCCGGTCGGGAAAAGTCTCCTCCGTCAGTTCAAAAAGCCGGGTAGTAATGCCGTTATATTCATTGAGAGTCACCCGGTCAAAGCCATCCAGATCCACATTCTCCGAAGCGACGGCTCCTATATATATCTCCTGCGTGCCATAACCAGGGCGAATCGTCAGCTCCCTGGCTGCATAAAGGGTACCGTCCGCATCCCGGTACTCCACCAGAATCATGCTGGTGCTGTAATCCACCGGGATACTGAATACCGTCTCCTTAGTCTCCCCGGCAGACACAGACAGCCTCTCTTCCATCTTATAATAATCCCCCCGGTTCGCCGGAGCATATACAATGGCGCTGCCGTCTACCTGGGGACCGCTGCTGGACACCCGCACGGTAATGGGAAGCTCTCTGCCCACTCGCACCAGTCCGCTCTCATCCCAGATAATCTCCACTTCCAGTCCCGTGACCGTCGCCGGGGTCTCCCCCTGCGCCATATCCGTCGGAATGGTATCTGCCAGCGCCCTGACGCTGCCCGCTATGACAAGCAGCGCCATTAACGCCAAGCCCGCCAGACGTTTTTTTCTCATCCTGCCCAACCTATCCTTTCCTGTCTCCGCCGCCGGGAACCTCGAAATTCTCCCGCTCCGGGTCAAAATCCGTCCTGAGCCTGACCTCAAACACCGTACCGTTTAAATCGCTGCGGGCCTCGATCGAGCCTCCATGCATCTCCACAATATTCTTGGCGATGGCCAGCCCCAGGCCTGTGCCCCCCGTGGAACTGGAGCGAGCCTGATCTACCCGGTAAAATTTGTCAAATATATGAGAAAGCTCTTCCTGCGGTATCACATAGCCATAGTTGACTACAGATATCACAACAATATTATCCTTCTGCGTAATATAGACATTGACAACCTTCCCTTCCCGGCCGTACTTGATGGCATTGCCGATCAGATTCTCAAAAAGACGGGCCAGAAGGTTGCCGTCGCCGTTTAGCGGAATGCTCCTGGAATTGCTGTGTATCTCATAATGCATATCATTGTCGGAAAAATTGGGATAGAATTCATCCAGAAGCTGCGTCAGAAGCTGCACAATATCCACCTGCGTCACCTTCATGGAAATCTTCCCATAAGTGAGTTTGGTAAACCCAAACAGATCCTCGATCAGATGCTCCAGATGCTTCGCCTTATTATAGGTGATCCGCACGTATTCCCGGCGCTTCTCCTCCGGCACAACACCCTCCGCCATCAAAAGCTCCAGATAACCAATGACCGAGGTCAGAGGCGTACGCAGATCATGAGCCACATTTGTAATAAGCTCGTTCTTCGTCCGCTCCGACTCTCTCTCCCGTTCCATCAAAAGACGGATATCCTCTGCCATCCGGTTCAGGCTGGAAGCCATTTGAGAGAATTCATCATCTCCTTTGACCTCCAAGGATACGTTGAGATTGCCCCCTGAAATCTCCTCCATGGCGTCCGAGATCTCGCCGATGTATTTCACCACCCGCTCCTGCAAAAGCAGGAAGCTGATAGAAAATACAGCGATACCGATCACCAGATAGAGAAAAATCCAGGTCAAGATTTCCCCGTTTCTCATATTGAACAGGCTGGTCTGATATCCGTTTTGCCGCAGAAAACCGGTTATCATATTGATATTAATCACCAGAAATGCCTCGGCCACGCAGGTAATCACCGCGCTGGCCACAATATCGTAGAACACTCTCCGGCGAAACCGGCTTCTGACATCTCCTCTCTTATTTTTCAATCTTATACCCCACTCCCCATACCGTGGTGATAATCTTGTCCTGTCTGGTATCCTCCTTCATCTTGCTGCGAAGTCTGCGGATATGGACCATCACCGTATTGTTGGCCTCATACACCTTTTCATTCCAGACCTTTTCAAAAATCTCGTCGGTGCTGAATACCCGGCCCGGATTGGAAGCCAGCAGATAGAGGATATCGAACTCGATCGGCGTCAGCTTCACATCCTCCCCATACACGGTCACCTGATGATTATCCTTGTTGATCTCCAGTCCCCGCACACACAGACAGCTGCTGGAGGACTCCGCCCCCGATCCCGGATTCAGCTCGGTATAACGGCGCAGCTGTGACTTGACTCTGGCTGTCAGCTCCAGGGGATTAAAGGGCTTGGTCACATAATCATCCGCTCCGGTGGACAGTCCCAGAATCTTGTCCAGGTCCGAAGATTTGGCGCTCAGCATGATAATGGGAATATTATTGGTGCGCCGTATCCGTCGGCACATTTCCATCCCGTCGATCCCCGGCATCATGATATCCAAAAGCACCAGCTTGATATCCTCCCGTTCCAAAATCGCAAGGCCCTCCTCCGCACTGGCAGCCTTAAAGACCTCATAGCCATCGCTGACCAGGTAGATTTCCACCAGATCCGCAATCTCCTTTTCATCATCCACTACAAGAATTTTCGTCTGTGCCATGGCGTAATCTCCCACTTTCTTTCTGCTTTCAGGTAATTTCTATACTTATCCTACCACATTTCATGGGAAATATCTTTTATTTTTTCTTACGATTACAAAATTTACCCTGCAGGCCGGCCATAAAAATTTCCAAAAGAAAGGACCTCCGCTTTATTTAACACAGAGGCCCTATTCCCCGCCGTCACCGGTCTGTCACGGCGTCATCGATTGTCCGTGCCTTTTGTCCCGTCCGTCAGGCCGTCCATCAGATCGTCGGCGGCCCTGGAGATATCGTCGCCCATCTCATCCAGGCCGTCGCTCAGATCTCCCGTTGTCCCGTCGGCTGCGGTTCCATCCGGCATCGTTCCGTCCGACATGGTGCCATCGGACACGGTCCCCTCCTCGGAGGGCATACTGCCCGCTCCGTCAGGAGCATTTGTCTCTGTCATTCCGGCGCTTTCCGGGGCAGTGGACTCCTGCGGAAAGCTGGCTGTCGTCTCCTTTCGGTCGTCCCCACAGCCCGCAGCCACAAGCATAATCGCTGCCAGAGGCAGGCACAGCAGAGTGTATCGGATTTTTTTCATAATTTTCGTCTCCTTTACATCCAATATTGCTCCCTGATTAGTGTGCTCTTTTTTCTCTTCTTATAATGATCCATTTATGTCCATTTTTTATCGGCGCAGTCTTAACGGAGTTATCAGAGTTATTGCCGTTATTGGCCTTATTTGCTTTTGTCTTTTCGGACAGACGGATCTATGTTATACTGAATCTGCCAAACCAGCCGCCTTTTGCCCAGGCAGACGGTCTGGTTCATTACCAAAAATTCTACGATATCGTAGTGGAGAATATGGAACGCCAGACAGAGGGTCTGCACGGGTGAGCCGCCCGCATGAAAGTCTGCGTTAAAATTTTAGAGGATGTCTCTCGCATCCAATGGGATGATCGAGAAACACCCTCTTTTTGAAAAAGAAATATTCTTCCGTGCCGTCTATTACACCACCGAACTCATATCATAGATTCCCGGTTTGCGGCCGGGCAATACCTTGGCCGCCTGCAGCGCGCCATTGGCAAAAATCCGGCGGGAATAGGCCGTGTGGCGAATCTCAATGACCTCATCCGGCCCTGCAAAAATCACATCGTGCTCTCCTACAATGGTGCCGCCGCGGACGGACTGAACGCCGATCTCCTTACTCGGACGGCTCTGTCTGCGCTCATGACGGTCCAGACAGATTTCATAATCCTGGCCGCCTCCCTTCTGCACCGCCTCCGCCAGCATCAAAGCTGTGCCGCTGGGGGCATCCACCTTGCGGCGATGATGCATTTCCACGATCTCCGGGTCGAAATCCGCCGAAAGCAGCACCTTCGCCGCCTCCTCTACCAGTTTAAGCAGCAGATTGATTCCCAGCGACATATTGCCGGAGCGCAGAATCGGAATCGTCTCCGACGCTGCCCCTACCTTCTCCAGCTGCTCCTCAGAAAGTCCCGTGGTACATAAAATGAGCGGGAGCTTTTTGTCTACGCAGTCGGCCAGCAGACCGTCCACTGCGCCGGCATTGCTGAAATCCACCACTACGTCCGCCTCCCTGTCACACTCCCCTACGGAAGCATACACCGGGAAATCACATTTTCCGTCATTAAACCGGTCCACGCCGGCCACAACCTCTATCTCCCCATCCTGGGAAGCCATCTCCGCCACAACTTTGCCCATGGCGCCGCTGCAGCCGTGAATTATAATTCTTGTCATCTCCTGCCTCCTATACGCTCTCACAGTATTCCGTAATCGGCCATGGCCTTTTTAAGCCGCTGTACATTCGCCGGCTCCATCTCCGTCAGCGGAGGACGAAGAGGACCTACCTCCCAGCCCTGCAAATTCATCGCAGCCTTGACCGGGATGGGATTGACCTCGCAAAACAGAGCGTGGCACAGCTCCAGAGCTTTGAGCTGCAGCTCCGCCCCCTTCTTATAATCTCCAGCCAGGCAGGCCGCCGTGATCTCATGGGTCTGAGCCGGCGCCACATTGGAAAGCACCGAAATCACGCCCTTGCCGCCCAGGGACATAATCGGCACAATCTGGTCGTCATTGCCGGAATAGAGATCGATCTGCCCTTCCGTCAAAGCCATCAGATCGGCAATCTGCGAGATATTTCCGGACGCCTCCTTGATGCCTACGATGTTCTCCACATCGCGAACCAGGGCTGCCGCCGTGGCGGGCAGAATATTGCAGCCGGTGCGGCCGGGTACATTGTAGAGAATAATCGGCAGAGATACCGATGAGGCCACCGCCGTAAAATGGGCGATCAGTCCCTTCTGGGTCGCCTTGTTATAATAAGGCGTCACCACCAGCAAGGCGTCCGCTCCCGCCGCCTGCGCCTCCTGGGACAGATATTTGGCCGTCTCCGTGCAGTTGGAGCCGGTTCCGGCAATCACCGGGACTCGGCCCTTTACGAATTTTACGCAGGCGCGGATCACATCCAGGTGCTCCTCATGAGTCAGCGTGGCCGCCTCCCCTGTGGTGCCGCAGATGATAATGCTGTCCGTACCTCCCGCGATCTGATCCTCTATAATTTCCTCCAGCTTGCCATAGTTGACGCTCCCATCCGGGTGCATCGGTGTAATGAGCGCTACTCCGGCTCCTTCAAAAACAGCCATATCCTACCCCTTTCCCGGCCCTGCGGCCTGTATTTTCTTCGTGTTTGCAGTGAAAATCCACAGCCGGCTCCAGTCTTTGCCGCGCGGCCGTTGTCTGGTACTTTCACCAAAAAATAAGGAAGCTGACAGATAGACAGCTTCCTTCCGATACACATTCATCTGGCTCGTAGCTCTCCATCCGTCCGGGATGACAGTCGCAGGGCTCTTCGCCGCTGCGCCCAGATGGAAATGTACAGGCACAACCATCTTCGGCGTCATCCCCTTTCGGCAGCTTCATCTATGCCTGTCATATCCCTCTGCCTACTGATGGATAACGCGACCTCTACTTGCTTATTCAACTGATACGGTCATCTTAACACTGCGAGTCCTGCATGTCAACCCGCTTTCTCCATGTTTTCACGGTTTTTCGGTGGTGATGCGAGAGATCTCATCCACGCAGTCGTACAGCTGCTCCGGAAAAGAACGGCCGGTCAGGATCAGCTCCATCTCCTCGTTCTTGGCTCCCAGCAGATTTCTTAACACCTCCAGGTCGATGATCTGATATTCCAAAAGTCCAAGAACCTCATCCAGAATGAGAACATCGCATTCGCCGGTGACCATAACCTTCTTGGCAAAATTCAGGCCATTCTGAATATTGGAAATTTCGTCCCTCTTTTCCTCTTCAGACAGGCAGTCGAAGGCCTCCCGGCGCTTCTCAAACGAAAACACCTTGAATTCCGGCTCCAGACGGCGCAGAAAGGCCGAATCCTTTATCTGATTTCCCTTCAAGAACTGTATCATAATGATACTTTTTTCATGCTCCGCACTGGTGATTGCTCTTCCTATGGCAGCGGCCGTCTTTCCGTGACCATCGCCACAGATGACCTGTATCATTCCTCTACTCATCTTTTGCTCCTCCTGTGGGATCACTGTTACTACATTGTATTAGTTTACCATTATTTGTGTTAAATAGCAACTATTTTCAGACATTCAATAGGCCGCAGCAGCCTTAGCCTTACGATGCCGCCTCCCCACATTCCAGCTTGCTGACCGACACCTCATAGGCAATCCGCTTTTCACTCTCCATTTCACTCAGCTTTTTGGTGTACTCGCGGCTCTGGACCCGTCCCCAGATGCGAATCCGGCTGCCCACCTGAAAGGCCGAGGCATAACGGGCGTTGCGCCCCCAGGCAATACAGGGGATGTAATCGGATTTGCCGTAGGGCCGGTTTACTGCGATCAGAAGATCGGCTATCTCTCTGCCAAGGGGCGTCTTGCGGTAGATTGGTTCCTTGCAGATATAGCCGTCCAGGAAAATCTGATTGGTCTTCGTGTAATCCGTAAACTCTTCCAGAAAACAGAGTTCCCTGACAAACACAGACAGCACCAGACGGTTCTTGCTCCCCTCATGACGGTTGTAGGACCTGAACTGTCCGGCAGCCTCCAGCGTCCGGCCCCGATAATCCTGCTTCACGTCGATCAGCCGCTCCGATATCATAAGAGGTATGATATCCTCCTGATCGCTCAGGCGGTTGACTGCCAGATCCACCATATAGAAGCCTTCCCCAAAGACCTCGTGGCTGTAGGTGAACTGAGACATCACCTGTCCGATTACTGTTACCTTGTTGTTTTCCAGATTTTTTTCTGACATTGTATTTTCTCCTCCATTTTTTATGGTGTTGAGGTCCCTGACCTCATTATACCCGCCTGGGTATTTGTATCTCACGCTCCGAGCCGTCCCAAATGCCCGGGCAGGTATAGTATTGCTGACTGTTACTATATATATGCAGTTTTTCCCATATTAGACCAAACTAGAACAAAATATTTTTTCATTTACAATTCCGGCGACCTATACTAGAATATAGAAGAGTATTGCCTGATATGGCTTAAAATCAAGGAGATATCTATGAAAAAAGTCGATATCGTAGTTCCCTGCTACAATGAGCAGGAAGTACTGCAAGCTTTTTATAACGAGACGGCCCGCGTCCTTCTCACACTGCCGGATTATTCCTTCCGCTTTCTTTTCGTGGACGACGGAAGCCGCGACAATACCATTGTCATCATGAAACAGCTGGCTAAGGAGCACGATAATGTCAAATATCTCTCCTTCTCCCGCAACTTTGGCAAGGAGGCAGCCATGTATGCCGGCCTTACCTATTCCGACGGCGACTATGTGATTCTGATGGACGCCGATCTGCAGCATCCTCCCGCAATGATTCCGGACATGCTTGCCGGTATCGAAGAAGGATACGACTGCTGCGCAGCCAGAAGAGTGAGCCGCGAGGGAGAATCCAAGATCCGCAGCTGGTTTTCTCAGCTGTTCTACCGGCTCAGCAATCGCATGACCGATGTCAAGATGCCTCAGAACGCCGTGGATTACCGCGTAATGACGCGGGCCATGGTGGACTCCATTCTCTCTCTGGCCGAGGTGGAGCGCTTCTCCAAGGGAATCTTTGCCTGGGTCGGCTTTGAGACCAAATGGCTGCCCTATGAAAATGTGGAGAGAACCATGGGAACCACCAAATGGAATTTCTGGAAGTTAGTTAAGTATGCCTTAAGCGGCATCACCTCCTTTTCCATCACGCCGCTTCGGATGGTCTCCGGCATGGGCTTTCTCATTTTTGTGTTTGCCTGTCTGTATATCCTGGTGACGCTGATTCAGACCTTCCTCTTTGGCATCGACGTCCCCGGTTATGTGACGACGCTGTGCGCCGTCTTGTTCCTGGGCGGCATCATCGAGCTGTCCGTAGGCATACTGGGCGAGTATGTGGCGCACATTTATATGGAGGCGAAGGGTCGTCCGATCTTTATTCTCCGCCAGACTAATCTTGAGATAAAAAAGGAGAAATCCAATGGAAATGCTTCAGACTCTGTTTGCTAAGCTTGTCAATTACGAGACCATCAGCTACCTGGTTGTAGGTGTTCTGACCACCGTAATCAGCATCGGTGTATTTGCCCTGTGCTATCGCAAGGCGAAATTCGGCACCGTTGTGTCCAACATCATCTCCTGGATCGTAGCCGTAGCCTTTGCTTACGTGGCCAACAAGATTTTTGTTTTTCAGTCCCCTTCCTGGGAGCTCTCGGTAATCATCCCGGAGATCATAGGCTTTGTGTCGGCCAGACTTCTGACCCTGGGCTTTGATGTGGTATTCGTCTACGTCACCGTAGAAAAGCTCCACTGGAACGATATCGTCTCCAAGACCACCTCCAACGTGGTCGTAATGATCGTCAACTACATTGCCAGCAAGCTCTTTATTTTCGCATAAAACGTTAGGAGATACGACATGAATCAGAAAAAATCCCGCCTGCAGCCGGCTTACGCTCTTTCCTTTTTTCTGCCCGTTTTTGCGCTGATCCTGATTTTCGCCGTGAAGGGAATCTACCCCTTTGGCGACAACAGCTTTCTGCGCACGGATATGTATCATCAGTACGCTCCCTTTTTTGCCGAATTTGCCGAAAAGCTGCAAAACGGCGAAAGCCTTTTGTATTCCTGGGAGATTGGCATTGGTTCCAACTTTATTACCCTTTTGGCCTATTATCTGTGCAGCCCCTTTAATCTGCTGCTGCTTCTGGTATCCGGTCCTTCGGTCATCGAATTTATGACCTATCTGATCGTCATAAAGACCGGACTGGCAGGACTTACCATGGCCCGGTATCTGTGCCGCAAGTTCGACACCCATTCCGTGTCCGTGGCTCTCTTTGCCATGGGGTACGCCCTCTCCGGCTACATGGCCGCCTACAGCTGGAATATCATGTGGTTAGACTGCATCTGGCTGGCCCCTCTGGTTTTGCTGGGATTGGAGCAGTTAGTAGAAGAAAACAAAGGGCTTATGTACTGCATCACCCTGGCCCTTTCCATTCTGACCAACTACTACATCTCCATCATGCTCTGCCTTTTCCTGGTAATCTATTTTATCTGTCTGCTCATCATGTATCCCTCCAAAAAGACCATGGAGGTGGTGGGACAGACCAAACCGGGACTGGGCATCTACGCCCGCAAGTGCGGTCTCTTTGCCTTTTATTCGCTCCTTGCCGGAGGTCTTGCCGCCATCCTCCTGATTCCTGTGATGCTGGCATTAAAGACAACCGCCTCCGCCAACATTAATTTTCCCGACAGCCTCTCGTCTTATTTTTCAATGATCGACATGGTCGCCCGGCATATGGCTGGAGTGGAAACGGAGATTGGCCTGGAGCACTGGCCCAACATTTACTGCTGCGCCGCCGTATTTGTGCTCTTCCCGCTGTACATCATGAACAAGAATATTCCATTCAAAGAAAAAATCGTCAAATGCGTGCTGCTTCTGTTTATGCTGGTCAGCTTTGCCTGGAATATTCCCAATTTTATCTGGCACGGCTTCCACTACCCCAACAGCCTGCCCTGCCGCCAGTCCTTTTTATCCATTATCCTCCTGCTTGCCATGTGCTTTGAGGCCCTTCACAACCTGCGCACCGTCTCGGTGGCTCAGATTGTGGGAAGCCTGTGGGGCGCCATAGCCTTTATCTTCCTGTGTGAAAAGGTAGTGGTGGCGGAAGAATTCCGTTTTTATGTTTTCTACATCAATATTCTGCTGGTGGGACTCTACGGTCTGTTCCTCTATCTGTACAAGCGCAGAAAAGTGTCCGTATCCAACCTGGCAATCCTGACCTTCTGCCTGGTATTTCTGGAGATGGGTCTCAATATGGGAATCACCAGCATCACCACCACCAGCCGCAGCGCTTATCTGCGCAATACCGAGTCCTTTGCCCGGCTGTCCAACTACGCCGACGAATTGGAGGAAGGCGATTTCTTCCGCATCGAAAAGGCGGTAAAGAAGACCAAAAACGACGGAGCCTGGGCCGGCTACCGCTCCGCCTCCATCTTCTCCTCCACCACCAACGCAGCCATCACCTCCATCTACGAGTCTCTTGGCATGGAGGGCAGCACCAACGCCTACAGCTTCACCGGGGCGACTCCCTTTACCTCGGCTCTTCTGTCGGTGAAATACACGCTGGTGGAAAATGAGAACGCGGAGACGCCTCTGACCTCCCTGGTAGCCACCGACGGAGCCGTGTCTCTGTACCGCAACAATTATACTCTGCCCCTGGGCTTTATGATTCCTTCCACCGCTGCCCAGTGGAATTATCAGGACCCTAATCCCATCCAGGTGCAGAACAATTTCGTTTCCTCCACCACCACGGTGGGTTCCATCTTCACGATGGAGGATTCGGGCAGCAGCTCCTCCTACACCTTCACCGCCCCTCAGAGCGGCTACTATTACGGGGTGCTGACAGATCTGTCCGTGGAAAATATCCGCGCGGTCCTTCCCGACGGCTCTACCACCTACAGCAACACCAACCGGGATTTTATTCTGGATCTGGGATATCTGGAGTCCGGTGAGCAGGTCACTTTGACCTCCTCCGACGGAGATGGTTCTCTGGTCAGCGTCAATGTGTACCGCCTGCTGCAAAATGAATTCATCGACGCCATCAGTCAGCTGAACGAAGAGGGCCTCGTTGTGGATTCCTACAGCGACACGGAAATCAATGCCCATATCACCGTGCAGGAAGACGGCATCCTCTTCACCTCCATCCCCTATGAGGATGGCTGGACCGTCTACGTGGACGGCCAGGCCGTGGAAACAGAGGCCTATGCGGAAGCTTTCCTGAGCATATCCCTGACGGCCGGCGACCACACCGTCTACATGCACTACAGTCCCGCCGGACTGACCGAAGGGGCCATTATCTCTCTGGCCAGTCTTTTGATTCTGCTTCTGATCATCGCCGTACGGGTAATCCGGAACCGGGATCAAAAAAGGCCCTCTCTGGATGAACAGAGAAAGCTGCGCTTTCCCAAGGAGAACCTGAACCCGGCCGGCAGCGACGCCTCCGGCCATACGTCCTTGTCTCCTGCCGGGACAGCTCAGGCTCCTGCGGCCGGTCCCGCAGACTCCTCTGATACGCCAGCGGAAAAAGAAGCAAAAAAGGCGGAGACTGATTCCGCAAAAGCTTCAATAGAAGCTTCAGAGGAAAATTCAAAAGAAGATTTAACAAAAGACTGGGAAGAAGATATGCAGGAAAATATCCAAAAAGATTCAGAGGAGAATTCAGGAGGTGCAGAAAAATGAAGCTTTGGGGCGGACGCTTTACCAAGGAAACCGATCAGGCTGTTTTTGCCTTTAACGCCTCCCTGCCCTTTGATCGCCGGCTGTATCGTCAGGACATCGAAGGAAGCATAGCCCATGCGGACATGCTGGGACGTCAGGGTATTATCACAGAGACGGAGGCCGGGCAGATTATCGAAGGACTCAAGGGAATCCTGGCAGATCTGGAAAATGGAAGCCTGGATTTTGACGAAGGCTGCGAGGATATTCACAGTTTCGTGGAAACGGTTCTCACCGAGCGCATCGGCGAGGCCGGCAAAAAGCTGCATACGGGACGCAGCCGCAACGACCAGGTGGCTCTGGATATGCGTCTCTACACCAGAGAACGTCTGGACCAAATAAACGGACTGTTAAAGGATCTGCTTGCCGCAATCCTGGCCCAGATGGAGGAGCACGTGGAGACCTATATGCCAGGCTTCACCCATTTGCAGAAGGCCCAGCCGGTAACGCTGGCCCATCATCTGGGCGCTTATTTTGAGATGTTTTCCAGAGACCGTTCGCGCCTGACAGACTGCCGCAGACGGATGAATTACTGCCCGCTGGGCGCAGGCGCCCTGGCCGGCACCACCTATCCGCTGGACCGGAATTATACCGCCGGCGCTCTGGGCTTTGCGGGACCCACCCGCAATTCCATGGATTCCGTATCCGACCGGGACTACCTGATTGAATTTATCAGCGATCTCTCTCTCATTATGATGCATTTGAGCCGTTTCAGCGAAGAATTTATCCTGTGGAATTCCAACGAATACGGCTTCGTCGAGCTGGACGATACCTACAGCACCGGTTCCAGCATCATGCCTCAGAAGAAAAATCCGGATATCGCCGAACTGGTCCGGGGAAAAACCGGACGGGTCTACGCGGCCCTCACGGATCTTCTCACCACAATGAAGGGACTGCCTCTGGCCTACAACAAGGACATGCAGGAGGACAAGGAGCTGTCTTTTGACGCTATGGATACGGCGGCCGACTGCATTCGCCTGTTTACCGGAATGCTGTCCACCACCACCTTCCGCAAAGATGTAATGGAGAGAAGCGCCGCCAAAGGCTTTACCAACGCCACCGATGCCGCCGACTATCTGGTAGGCCGCGGGGTTCCCTTCCGCGATGCCCATGGAATTGTGGGACAGCTGGTTCTTCTGTGTCTGGAGCGTGGAATCTCACTGGACGAGCTGCCCCTGGAGGACTACCAGAAAATCAGCCCCGTATTCGACCAGTCGGTATACGAGGCCATTTCCCTGAAAACCTGTGTGGAAAAACGCACCACTCTGGGCGCTCCCGGACCCGCTGTCATGCGGCAGGTCATCGCCCAGTACAAAGAGGAGCTGAAGCCATAACCCGGCTTCAGCTCCTTCTTATTCTTCAAATACAACTGTTTCTCCCTGGACCTGTCCGAAATAGACCCAGTCCCCTTCTTCTGCCCGTACCCGGCCGGCCGTCGCCTCCGTGATCCCGGCCAGAAAGGCGTCCTTCTCATCTGCGGGGACTAAAACGGTAAGCTCCACGCGGTCCGTATACTGGCTGTCCAACGTTCCAAAACCTCCCTGACCGATGCGGTACTGGAGCTTGCCCAGATCTGAATAATCACAGCGCAGCAGAAGCTTAACGCCCAGCTTTTTGGTGACCAGCACGCTCTGGCGAAGGCCCTCCTGCACCGACTGGGAATAGGCGCGGACCAGTCCCCCGGTGCCCAGGAGGGTTCCCCCGAAATATCGGGTCACCACCGCGCAGATATTGCACAGTCCCTCCCCTGTCAAAACATCCAGCATAGGCCGCCCGGCCGTTCCCGCCGGTTCGCCGTCATCGCCAAACCGGGCCAGCTCCCCCTTTTTGCCAATCACATAAGCGAAGCAGTTATGGGTGGCATCCCAGTATTTCTTCCGCATTTCCTCCAGAAAAGCCAGGGCCTCTTCCTGCGTCCCGACCGGACGTATGGTAGCGATAAACCGCGATTTTTTTTCGATCAATTCTCCTTCTCCGCCCAGGTACACAGTCCGGTACTGCCGGATCATATTTTCTTTCTTTTCCATTGCCGTATCTGTCTGCCTTTCTCTTTCGTATCTTCTGCGCCCTCTGCCCTGCCCGTCCTCTGCTGTGCAGGCCGCTCCAACGCCGCCGTTTTCTTTCTGCGGTTCAGTTAGGGCTCAACACAGTCCGCCATGAGATCGTCTGTCACAGCGGCCATGGAAAGCGGCGTCACTGCCCCTTGCATAAGACAGGCAAGCAGTCCTTCCGCCCTCTCCCGTATGTGGGAAAGACCATCCAGCCATTCAGACTCCTCTCCCTCTTTCGTCTTTTTTACAATTCCGGCCCCGTAAAGAGACTCTCCCTGGTCCTTCTTTCGAGTTTCCTCTGTCAGATAGTAGGCCAGAGTGATCTCTCCTCCCATCTCATTTTCCACCTTGCGCACACCCACGAGAGTTTTGATCTTCATACTCGCTCCATCCTTTCCTGTAGCGGACAAATTTTCCTGTCCTGTGAAGCCAGTATAACCTTCCCGCACAGAAGTGGAAAGCAGATTACATCGCGCAAATCGCCATTTTTAGACTCTGGCATCATTGTAATACAGGGAAATTTAATATGCAAGAAAGAATTCAGCCTTTATTTATAAGGCACAATTTGGTATAATAACGAGAAGGAGATGAACGAGTGAGGAGGATCTCCTATTCCCGATCCCAAACCTAAGTTAAGGAGGCTACGAATGAATTACAGCAAACGGGGGACTGCGGAGCGGCTTAAGGCCACCAACTCCATCTCGAAAAAGCTAAAAACCAAGACCGGGCTGATCTTAATCCGGCTGTCGGTCATCGCCATACTTTTATTGGGCGCTGTAGGCATCAGCGCAGGCCTGGGCTTTTATCAGAGCGTCATCGACGCCACACCCGATATCAACGAAATCAACGTATCGCCCGAGGGTTTTGCCACCAATATCTACGACCGGGAAGGCAATCTGATCCAGACGCTGGTGCAGGAGGGCTCCAACCGGGAGCTTTGCTCCTACAGCGATCTGCCCCAGGATCTGATCGACGCCTTTGTCGCCATCGAAGACGAGCGCTTCTGGATTCACCAGGGTATCGATCTGAAGGGCATCGTCCGAGCCGGCATCCTGGGTATCCTGGACGGAGAATTCGACCAGGGCGCCAGCACCATCACCCAGCAGCTTATCAAGAACAATGTTTTTGGCGGCGGAGCAGAAACCAACTTCGGCGACCGGCTGGTCCGCAAGCTGCAGGAGCAGTATCTGGCCGTGCAGCTTGAAAAAACCTTAAGCAAGCAGATTATTCTGGAATACTATCTGAACACCATCAATCTGGGCAGCAACACCCTGGGCGTACAGGCAGCCAGCCAGCGTTATTTCGGCAAGGACGTCTCGGAGCTGACGCTGTCGGAATGCGCCGTTATTGCCGCCATCACCCAGAATCCCTACAGTCTCAATCCCATCACGTATCCGGAGCGAAACGCGGAACGCCGGGCCCTGGTTTTGCAGAACATGTATGAACAGGGGATGATCAGTCAGGAGGAATGGGACGCGGCTCTGGCTGACGACGTCTATTCCCGGATTCAGGATGTAAATACGGTGGTTATCGAATCCTCTTCGCCCTATTCCTACTTTGTGGATGAGCTGATCAGTCAGGTGCTCTCCGATCTGCAGACCAAGCTGGGCTATACCGAGGCGCAGGCCCGGACGGCTCTTTACAGCGGCGGTCTGAAGATTATCACCACGCAGGACCCGGATATCCAGGCGGCGGTGGACGAGGCCATCAACGATCCGGAGAATTATATCGGCACCGACGGCGAATATATGGACAGCCTGAGCTTTACCTACCAAATGACTGTCACCCACGCCGACGGCACCACCACCAACTACAGCGAAGGCCACATTACCCGATATTACCGTGAGGTACAGGGAGTCACCACCTTCCAGCTGATCTTTGAATCGGAGGAGGAGATTCTGGCCTGCATCGAAGAATTTGAAAATTACATCCTTGAAAATGGCCAGGAGGGCGATACCATCTGGGGACACAACTGGGACATCACTCTGCAGCCTCAGGCTTCCATGGTCGTCATGGATCAAAGCACCGGAGAAGTGGTTGCCATCGCCGGCGGCCGCGGTGAAAAGACAACCAGTCTGAGTTTAAACCGCGCCACCGATACCACCCGTCAGCCCGGCTCCACCTTCAAGGTCCTGGCAGCCTTTGCCCCGGCCCTGGACGTATGCGGAGCCACTCTGGGCACCACCTACTATGACGAGCCCTATAACTATTACGGTCAGCCCATCTCCAACTGGTGGGGCGCTTTTTACGGCGGCTACGGTTCCATCCGCGAGGCTATTATTTACTCCTCCAATATTCTGGCCACCCGCTGCCTGATGGAGACGGTGACGCCGAAGCTGGGTATGCAGTATCTGAAAGATTTCGGCATCTCCACTCTGGTAGATGAAAGCGACACCGGTCTGACCCTGGCTCTGGGCGGCATTACCAACGGCGTTACCAATCTGGAGCTGACCGCCGCCTACGCGGCCATCGCCAACGGCGGCCAATATACCGAGCCAATCTTTTACACGCAGATCCTGGACAATAACGGCCGGGTTCTGCTGACCAATGAACCGGAGACCAGACAGGTAATCAAGGAGACCACCGCTTGGCTTCTGACCGACGCCATGCACGAGGCCGCTACGCCTCATTCCCAGTATTATCAGGATCACCTGGTATCCTCCAGCGGTCTGGACATGAATTTCGGCGATATGTATGTGGCCGGTAAGAGCGGCACCACCACCGATACCCGCGATGTGTGGTTCGTGGGCTTTACTCCTTACTACACGGCCGCTATCTGGTCTGGTTATGACAACAACCTGTCCATGAGCCACACTGGAAGTTTCCACCGGGCCATCTGGAAGCAGGTCATGGAAACCATTCACGAGGACCTGGCTCCCGCTACCATCGAAATGCCCTCCTCCATTGAAACAGCCCAGATTTGCAGTATTTCCGGCAAGCTGGCTGTGGAGGGAGTCTGCGACCATGATCCGGAAGGCTCCACCGTCTATACGGAATACTTTGCTCCCGGCACAGTGCCCACGGAATATTGCGACTGTCACACCGTGGTAACCATATGTACCCAGAGCGGTCAGGCGGCCGGCAGCGGCTGTCCCGCTGAGAATCAGACGGAGAGGGTGTTCCGAATCCTTCCGGAGAATACGACGGGGCCTACCTCCGATACCACTTACGCTCTGCCCCAGGATTTCATCAACGGCAATGTATGCCACATCCATTCCGGCGGTTATTACCCTGAGGGTGAAAACCTCTGGTGGGCCGGCACCTATTCGTCGGAACAGCAGCAAAATCAGTAAAGACAGGAGGATGCCTCTATTCTATGGATTTTTCAATTCATAGAAAGAGGCATCCTCTTTTTCACTTCTCTATTATATCCTCTGCTGCATCCTCTTTTTATCTATTTCTTCATCTTCGGCTCAAAAATCAAAGCTCCCAGATAACCAAAGATAAGGGCTGCGCCGATTCCCGCCGAGGCGCTTGACAGACCTCCCTTTAAAACGCCCAGCAGACCCTCGCTGTCCACCGCCTCCTTCACGCCCTTCCATAAAAGATTTCCAAATCCCAGCAAAGGTACACTGGCACCGGCTCCTGCCCAATCCGAGAAGGGGCCATACACCCCCACAAAGCCCAGAACCACGCCGCTGCACACCAGCAGCACCATAATCCTTCCCGGCATCAGCTTCGTTTTGTCCATCAGAATCTGCACCAGTCCGCAGATCACTCCGCCCACTAAGAAAGCCTTCAGATAGTCCATCACTGCCGCCCCCTTCCATCCAAAACCGTCTCAAGGACCACTCCATGGGCAATACCGGGGATACTTTTGCCCTCATTGAAGCTGGTGCTGGAGAGCAGGGCTCCTGTGGGCACAAACAGCACTCTCTGCCACTCTCCCGTCTGAATCCTGGGCAGAATATCCGCACACAGAGTCACCGCCGAGCAGCCGCAGCCGCTCCCTCCCGCATGGGTATCCTGACTTTCAGCGTCAAAGATCTCTATGCCGCAGTCCATATGGCGGCCGGAAATATCGTATCCCTTATTTCGGAGAAAATCAATCAGGATCTCCCGGCCGATCGTCCCCAGATCTCCCGTAATAATCTGGTCATAATCCTCCGGCCTGCGGTCAAAATCCTGGAAATTGCGCAGAATCGTATCTGCCGCAGCCGGCGCCATTGCGGCCCCCATATTCATGGAGTCCTTGTGGCCCATGTCCACAATCTTGCCCGGCGTCATACCGGAAACCGCCGCGATACCGCCCTTTTGCCCCAGAGCCACCGCGCCGCAGCCGGTAACGGTCCAGGTCGCCGAGTAGGGCCGCTGATTGCCGTATTCCAGCGGAAAGCGAAACTGCTTCTCCGCGCTGGCAAAATGGCTGGAAGCCAGCGCCAAAGTGTAATCTGCATTGCCGGCATCCACAAAGGAAGCTGCCAGACCGATTGCCTCGCCCATGGTTGAACAGGCTCCATAGAGCCCCATGACCGGAATCTCCAGATCCACCGTACCAAAGGAAGTAGCAATGAGCTGCCCCAGAAGGTCGCCTGCAAACAGATACCGTATCTGGGTGCGGGTAAGTCCCGCCTTTTCCAGCACCTTTTCTGCCGTTCGCTTCTGGAGAGCGCTCTCGGCCCCCTCCCAGTCCTCGGCCCCAAACATGGGGTCCTTCTCGATCTCATCAAATTTTTCTCCCAACGGCCCCTGGCCTTCCTTCTCTCCCACTACCGAGGCCGCCTCCAGTATCCGGGGCAGGTTCTCGAAACGGATACTCTGTTTTCCCTGCTGCATCTTTGTTCATCACCTTTCCCGCCGCCAGGGCGTTTTCTTGCACATCGTCTGCAAAAGTTTTTATCCTTATACGTTCGGCATCAAAATAAGAGCAGAAGTATCCACCTGATAAATACTCCTGCCCTTACTATGTGCAAAAAATGTATTCTTATTCTATTGCGTTTCTTTAAAGCAGGCCTTCCTGGGACAGCTGCTCCGCAAAACGGACCGATGCCATCGCGTCCGGACCATAGAAATCCGCCCCTATGGACCGGGCATAATCCCGATTCAGCACAGCTCCGCCTACCATAACCTTGACCTGAGGCAGCTGTTTTTTAAGCAGGGCAATGGTCTCCTCCATGTAGACCACTGTGGTCGTCATCAGGGCGCTTAACCCCACCAGGCGGGCCTGCGTATCCCGGGCCGCATCCACCACCGCCTGGGGCTCCACATCCTTTCCCAGGTCGATGATATCATAACCGTAATTCTGAAGCAGGGCTTTGACAATATTCTTACCGATATCGTGGATATCGCCTTTTACCGTAGCCAGGACAATCCGCCCCTTTTTCACCTGCTGTCCGCCGGTTTTCTCCATCTGCTGACGAATTACCTCAAAGCAGGCTCCCGCCGCATCGGCGCTCATTAATAGCTGCGGCAGAAACAAAGTCCCCGCCTCAAAGCCCTTTCCTACCGCATCCAGGGCGGGAATCAGCTGACCGTCTATGATTTCCAGAGGGCTCAGCTGCTCCAGGAGCCGGCCGGTAAGAGATCGGGCCGGACCGGCCAGTCCCGTCTCAATGGCTTTTCGCAGTTCGGTCTGAGGGCCGCCTTCTGCGATTTGCCCTGCCGCCGGCGCGGCAGCCTGTCCTCTCTCCTGGCCGTCTGTATCGCTTGGAGCCTTTGCGTCCTGCCCGGACGGCTGTATCCCTGCCGGCGGTACCGGGAAGGCCGCTGTTTTCCTTCCGCTGTTGCGTGCGATATAGTCTGCGCAGTTGGCGTCCAGGCCATAGAGAGCGCGGTATGAGTCATAGGCGTCCCGCATGGCCCCGCTGCCCGGATTGATGATCCCGCAGCTGAGACCGGCTGCCAGAGCCATGGCAAAAAAGGAAGAATTAATCACCTCTCTGGCCGGAAGGCCAAAGGAGATATTGGAGACGCCCAGCACCGTTGCCACCTGAAGCTCCTGGCGCAGGCGGCGGATCGTCTCCAGAGTCACTGCCGCGCTGCCCGCCTGAGCGCTGACCGTCAGAGCCAGAGCGTCGATTACGATATCCTCCCGCCCGATACCATAGGTTTGGGCCGTATCGATAATCCTGCGGGCTATCCGCAGCCGGCCGTCCACATCGTCGGGAATCCCGTCCTCATCCAGACACAGTCCCACAACCACGCCCCCGTAGCGCTTCACCAGCGGAAAAACAGCTTCCATCGACTCCTTCTTGCCATTCACCGAATTAATCATGGCCTTTCCGTTGTAAGTCTGCAGAGCCCTCTCCATTGCCGCAGCGTCGCTTGTATCGATCTGCAGCGGCAGCTCAGTCACCGCCTGAAGAGCCGGAATCAGTCCGGCAAAGGTCTCAGCCTCGCAAAGACCAGGCAGACCCACATTGACATCCAGAATATGAGCCCCATCCTCCTGCTCTTTTACCGCCTCCCGCAGAATACGGTCCGTATCCCCGGAAAGCAGAGCCTCTTTCAGCCATTTTTTCCCGGTTGGATTGATCCGCTCCCCGATAATCACCGGGTCTTCTCCGATCTCGATCCAGCGGGAGCCGGAGGTGACTACCGTTCTTTTTTTTACGGTTCGGCGGACCGGAACCATTTTATGCAGCCTGTCCGTAAGCGCCCGGATATGCTCCGGCGTTGTTCCGCAGCAGCCTCCCAGCACCCAGGCTCCGGCCCGGGCAATCCGCTCCATGACGCCGGCAAACTCCTCCGGCCCCACGTCATAGACCGTCCTCCCGTTTTCCGAGCGGGGCAGGCCCGCATTGGGATTTACAATCACGGGCAGATCGGTAAAGGCCAGAAGCTTGCCGGCCAGCCCCTCCATCTGATGAGGACCCAGGCCGCAGTTTAGGCCGATGGCATCGGCTCCCAGTCCTGCCAAAAGCGCAGCCGTCCCTTCCACCTCGCCGCCGGTAAGCAGCCGTCCGCCTTCATCAAAGGTCATGGTCACAAATACCGGAAGGGAGGTGTTTTCCTTCGCCGCCAGCACCGCAGCCTTCACCTCATAGGAGTCGCTCATGGTCTCAATGGTGATCAGGTCTGCTCCCGCCTTTTCCCCGCATACCGCCATCCGGCGGAACCATTCATAAGCCTCCTCAAAACTCAGATCCCCATAGGGCTTCATCAGCCGTCCGCTGGGCCCAATATCCAGAGATACAAACAGAGGACGGTCTGCTCCCTGTCTCTGCCGGTACAGGCGAACCGCCTCTCTGGCATTTTCCACGCCGGCCTGTATCAGTTCCTCCGGCTCCCAGCCGCTGCCTGCCAGCTTCCCTGGATTCGCCCCAAAGGTGTTGGTCAGCAGGATATTGCAGCCCGCCTCCAGAAAACTCTCGTGCATCTGCACCATCTCCCGGCGGCAGGTGAGATTGCAGCTCTCCGGCAGTTCTCCCGCCGCCAGTCCGTGTGATTGCAGATAAGTACCCGTCCCGCCGTCATAAAACAGGAGTTCCCTGCCCAGATAATCTCGTATGTCTGTCGTCATAGTTTCATCCTCATCTATCCGTCATTATTTCCGGTTTCTTGTGCCGGGGCAAAGCCCACCACCGCCGTCACCGTCTTGGTTGGCGTCAGCATACCGCCCGCAGTCAGACCGGCTCCAATCCTCTTGGGAAGCTCCAGGACTCTCACCAGCTCCGGCTGATACTCCAAAGTAAAATCGCCAAACCCCGGACTGAAACGGGGCCGAATCCTCTCTCCCCGCCCCAGAGCCAGTCTGGAAAGCTCCCCGCATACCTCATCGCAGACCACCTCCAGCGCCTCAGCGGCACAGGCGTCTGTGATGGCCGCCCGGCCCACCGTCGCCAGACTCAGGCGGTAGATCAGACGGTCTGTTTCCATTCCCAGGGTAGCGCCGAACAGAGCAGCCGACGTGCAGCCGCGCAGATTACGCCCCAAATCCCTGCTGACAATTTCCATGGGGCCCAGACGAATCAAAGCTTTACTCCCAGAATCGGTCTCTGCCCGACCGCCGGTCTCTGCCACTTTTTCCTCCATCGAAAGGGGGAAAATCTGATAATAGCTGTGCACCCGCATCTGCCCTAGAAGCTCGGCCAGCTGCTCTTCCACCGCCGCCTGCAGGACTTCCCCTGCATCCTGCTCCTTCATCCCCAGATAACGGTATATCTCACGGCGGCGTATTTTCTCCCGCAGCCTCTCCGCATCCACAGGCACGTTCACCTTTTGCCTCCATCGCGGGGCGTCACGACGCCCTTTAGGCTTTCCATCAGTCTGGCCGCCACCTCCGGACGGTTCATCGTATAGACGTGAATGCCGTCCACACCGGAAGCCAGCAGGTCAATGATCTGCTCCGCCGCATAAACGATGCCGGCCTGCATCATAGCCTCCGGCTGATCGGCAAACCGTCCGACCATACGCGACAAACGCTCCGGCAGCCTGGCTCCGGACAGACTGTCGATGCGTTTAAGCTGCGATGCGCTGGTCAGCGGCATGATGCCGGCAAACACCGGCACATTGATTCCCTTCCCACGCAGACGGTACAGATACTCCCGAAACAGATCGTTGTCATAAAACATCTGCGTTGTCAAAAAGTCGCAGCCGCAGTCCACCTTTTCTTTCAGATAACAGATATCCGTCTCCAGATCCGGAGACTCCGGATGTCCCTCCGGATAACAGGCCGCCCCGATGCAGAAATCCCCCAGGGAACGGATCTCGGTGATCAGCTCGCTAGCGTGGGCATACCTCTCCGGAGAAGGATAATCCATACCCGCAGGCACGTCGCCCCGCAGGGCCAGCACGTTCTCGATACCCGCCTCCCGCATCTCCACCGCAATCGCTTTCACCTGCTCCTTATCGGTGGCCACGCAGGTCAGATGCGCAATGGAGGGAATACCCAGGTAATCCTGAAGGGCGGAGGCAATCTTAACGGTATTCGCCTTGGTTCCGCCGGCCGCTCCGTAGGTCACGCTCATAAAATCCGGCTCCTGCACCGCCATTCTGGCGGCTGCCGCCATCACCTGTCCCAAAGACATTCTCGCATTGGGCGGAAATATTTCAAAAGACACCGTCGGTCTTTTTTTCTCTAATATATCTTTAATTTTCATGCCAAATCCTCCTTATCCGAATAACACTATTTTAGGCATTTCCAGCCCGGCCGTCAACTGCCAATGCAGTTTTATCTTTTTCTCCCCTTTTTTCTTCCCTGCGTTTCCAATTCGTGATAAACTGATTGAAACAGCTGTCCTCCGCAGCCTTACTGCCTGGACAGCCTAGGACATCATCAGAAAGGACAGGCAAAATGCAGACCTTCAATCCAAATCATCATTTTAATCCTCCCTTTAAGGCTTCCGCAGATATCCGCTCCGAAAATGACTCCAGCGTCCCTTTGGACGCGCTGTCGGCGGAAGGAATCTGCCCTTATCTTAAACCGGAATATTCCTTCCTGACACTGGAGGTCTATCCGGAGGTAAGCTCCACCAATACCCTTCTTCGTGAACGGGCCGCAGCCGGAGCGCCGGAAGGCTCCGTGATTCTTGCCTCGGCCCAGACTGCGGGCCGCGGCCGAATCGGTCATCGATTCTATTCTCCCGCCGGCACAGGTATCTATATGAGCCTGCTTCTGCGCCCGACGGACCGTCCCGCCGGACAGGCTGAGCGAATTACCACCATGGCGGCAGCGGCGGCCTGCCAAGCCATAGAGGAGGTATCCGGCTGCACCCCCGGCATCAAATGGGTCAACGACATCTTCCTGGACGGCCGCAAAATCGCCGGCATCCTGACCGAAGGCTCTCTGAATTCACAGACCGGCTGCCTGGATTATGCCGTCCTGGGCATTGGAATCAATGTCTATCCGCCGTCAGAAGGCTTTCCCCAGGAGCTTAGGGCCATTGCGGGATCTATTTTTTCACAGCAGCAAAAAGGGGGCAAAAACCGCCTGGCTGCCGCCTTTTTAAATCATTTCATGGATTACTACAAAATGACGGACAGCGATCTTTATCAGGAGATATACCGCAGCCGCAGCCTGGCTCTGGGACGGCAGATCAAAGTAATAACGCCCGAAGGAGAAAAAGAAGCTCTCGCTCTGGATATTGACGCCGACTGCCATCTCATTGTCCGCTACGAAGACGGCAGTACCGCCTCCCTGACCTCCGGCGAGATCAGCATCCGTTTATAATTCCTCCTCTCGCCTCAGGTCTTCAAAACCTATTGACATTCTATGTTAAAGTGATTATAATGGCTTAAAGTAATTTTATGAACTTAAAGTTACTTTAAGCCTTTTTAATTTACAAAACCCATTCGGATGTTAAGGAAGTGATGAAATGTTTTACACAGTAGGCGAAATGGCGCAGTTGCTGGGAATCGCAGCCTCTACCCTGCGCTACTATGACCAGGAGGGTCTGCTCCCATTTGTAGAGCGGTCCCAGGGCGGGATTCGCATGTTCACGGAGGACGATCTTGAACCGCTGATGCTGATTGGATGTTTAAAGAAATCGGGCCTGTCTATCAAGGAGATCCGGGCCTTCATCCATTTGGTACAGCTGGGCGACGCCTCTTTAGAAGAGCGTCTGGAGCTGCTGCGCCGCCGCAGGGAGGCCGTCAGGCAGCAGATCGCCGATCTTCAGGAAACCCTCTCCTTGCTGGAATACAAATGCTGGTATTATGAGACCGCCTGTCAGGCCGGCACCGAGGATGTTGTCCGCAGCCTTCTGTGCAGCGAGGTTCCGCCCCAGTGGCGAACCCTGTTGGAAAAGCTGCATCCGGATTCCGAATGAGGCAAAACCTATAGTCCGTTCCATTTTAATGCGAGGTGATATCATTTGATTACGATCTTTACCTACAATAAACTTTCTCTCACCGATGTCTCCTGCTATTTTCAGCTGGAATATCTGAACAGTCAGTCCGATAAGCCCGTCAGCGTCAGCGACAAAGTTCTGTTTTTGATGCTGAAAACCGACAAAAAAGAGGGAGAAATTTCTCCGGAGGACGTCTATCCCATCGCCACACGGGGCGTAGTGGAGAAAATCGACGGTGAATGGGCCCTGGTACATACCACCAGCCGGGTCAATCTGGATTCCATTCAAAATGACGGAGAACATTTTCAGGTCCAGCTGCGCACCCGTCCCGAGATCAACGACATCGATTCCGAGGAACAGCAGCAGCGTTTCCAGAAAATGCGCGCGGACCTGCTGGAGACCCTGGAGGGAACCCAATGGCTCATGAATGCCCGCAGCAATATTATGCAGTGGCATAACCTGAATGAGCTGATCACCTTTACCTCCTCCCTGCTGCAGATCAGCAATGAAGAGAAATTCACTATTTTGGCCGAGGACTCCGTTTCAGCGCGAACCGAAAAAATGGAGAAAGCCTTTTACGAATCCCTGGCTCTGTTTAAAGTCAACGTGGAGGCGCAGACCGCCCAGCAGCAGTCCAACGAGCAGATCTACCGCGAGCAGGCCATCCGCCGGCAGATCAGCTTTTTGCAGGACGAGCTTGACAAGCTGCATCCGGAAAATATAACCGACATAGAGAAATTCGAGCAGAAAATCCGCGATTCCGGCATGAACGATACGGCCAGGGCCGAGGCCGAAAAGGTATTAAACCGCATGAAGCAGGAAGGCAAGGAAGGGCACGAATACGGTATGCTCTACGACTATCTGGACTTCGTCACAAGTCTGGTCTGGAAAAAGGAACCACCGGCTCCAATCAATCTGAACACGGCCCGGACCATCCTGGATGAGGACCATTTCGGTCTGAAAAAGACCAAAGGACGAATCCTGCAGCAGATCGCCGTCATGGCCTTAAACAAAAAGCAGTCCGGTTCCATCCTTCTCTTTGTAGGCGCCCCCGGCACAGGCAAAACCAGCATCGGCCAGAGCATCGCCAGAGCGCTGGGACGCAAATACGTACGGGTAAGTCTGGGCGGCGTCCGGGATGAAGCAGAAATCCGCGGCCACCGGCGCACCTACATCGGCGCCATGCCTGGCCGGATTATGGACGGCATAAGGCGCAGCGGCGCTTCCAATCCGGTCGTGGTTCTCGATGAAGTGGACAAGCTGGTGCGCGACTACGGCGGCGATCCCTCCAGCGCCCTTTTGGAGGTTCTTGACCCGGAGCAGAATTCCACCTTCACCGATCACTATATGAACGTACCCTACGACCTGTCCGACGTACTCTTTGTCTGCACGGCCAACACCACCGACACCATTCCGGAGCCGCTGCTCAACCGAATGGAAGTCATCTCCTTCCCCGGCTACTCGGCTCTGGAAAAATTCCAGATCGCCAAGAAGCATCTTCTTCCCAAGGCCATGGAGAAGGCCGGCATTACCGAGGATAACCTGGTCGTAGGAGACGACACCCTCCGCGCCGTTATCTCCGATTACACCATGGAGGCCGGCGTCCGCGGCCTGAAAAGCCGTCTGAACACCCTCTGCCGCGCCGCGGCGGTGAAAATTGTCAGCGGCGAGGAAGAGACCGTTGCCATAAAGCCTGAAGATCTGCGAAGCCTGCTGGAAACAGCCCCCATTCGTCACGATCATATTCTGGAAGTGAAAAATCCCGGTATCGTAACGGGTCTTGCCTGGACCCAGGCCGGCGGTGAAATCCTGTTTATTGAAACGCTCTTCACCAAAGGAAACGGCCGGATCACCATCACCGGGCAGTTAGGCGACGTAATGAAGGAATCGGTGCAGATCGCCGTAAGTCTCGTAAAATCCATGTTTCCGGACAAGGCTGAGCTTTTTGAGCAAAACGATCTCCACATCCACGTTCCAGCGGGAGCGGTTCCCAAAGACGGCCCCTCGGCCGGCATTACCCTGACCACCGCTTTAGCTTCTCTGGTGACAGGGACCGCCGTAAGTCCTGAGATTGCCATGACCGGCGAAGTCTCTCTGCGGGGCATGGTTATGCCCATCGGCGGCCTGCCGGAAAAGCTGATGGCAGCCCAGCGCACCGGCGTTCAAAAGGTCTTTATTCCGGAAGAAAATATGGATGATTTGGCGGAGGTGGCCGAGGAGGTCAGACAAGCCATTCAAATCATCCCGATGCATCGCGTATCCGACGTTCTGGAACGCGCCGGCATATTGCAGCCGGTATCCGCCGTAGCCTGACGTTTTCCGGGAACTTGCATCTTTCATATCCTTCCGCCTTTTCGCAAAAAGGCAAAAGGTCAGCGGAATTTTTCGTCCGCTGACCTTTATTTATGCTTATGCAATTGTTGTATTCTCACATTATAAGCATGGCATCCCCGAAGCTGAAAAAGCGGTAACGCTGCCGCACAGCCTCCTCATAGGCTGCCAGCACATGCTCCCTGCCGGCCAGAGCCGACACCAGCATAATCAGAGTAGACTGGGGCAGATGAAAATTCGTAATCAAAGCGTCTACCATTTTAAATTGATAACCGGGATAAATAAATATCTCCGTGTTGCCGCTGCCCGCATGAAGGACGCCGTCTGCATCGGAGGCAGATTCCAGGGTCCGGCAGCTGGTAGTTCCCACCGCCACAATTCGCCCGCCAGCTGCTTTGGTCTCATTGATGATGGCAGCCTGATCCGGCTCAACCCGGTAAAATTCAGAGTGCATATGATGCTCCTCCACCACCTCCGCCTTCACCGGGCGGAAGGTGCCCAGTCCCACATGCAGCGTAACCTGGGCGATTTTCACTCCCTTAGAGGCAATCTCCTGAAGCAGAGCTTCCGTAAAATGCAGGCCGGCTGTGGGAGCTGCCGCCGAACCTTCATATTTGGCATATACCGTCTGATAGCGGTTCTTATCCTTCAGCTCATGCGTAATATAAGGAGGCAGGGGCATCTGCCCCAGCTGATCCAGAATTTCTTCAAAGATTCCCTGATAGTGGAACTGAATCAGTCTGTTTCCGTCCTCCACTACCTCCAGCACCGTCGCCTCCAGCAAGCCGTCTCCGAAGCTCAGGACTGTACCCGGACGGGTCTTTTTGCCCGGACGGGTGAGCACTTCCCAGATATCATTCTCCCGGCGCTTCAAAAGCAGCACCTCAACGGCGGCTCCCGTTTCCTTGCGCACCCCCAGCAGCCTTGCGGGAATCACCTTAGTATTATTAATCACCAGGCAGTCTCCCGGCTTCAAATAATCAATAATATGACGAAATACGTCGTGACGATATTCCCCTGTCTTTTTGTCCAGCACCAGAAGCCGGGAGGAGGAGCGATCCTCCAGCGGGTCCTGAGCGATCAGTTCCTCCGGCAGCTCAAAATCAAAATCTTTTACGTTCATATTTTTGTCCCCTTTTCCGCTGCAAAAGAGGCCGTCCTTCTGACTCTCAGGACGGCCTCTCCTCTGCCTGCATTTCTTATTTCAAAATCACGTAGTCGCTGGAGACATAAGCCTCCTCGCCATCATAGGTAATCCTGCTCCACTGCTCATTATAGCCCGTGCGGTGAAGCGTTTCGTTCGGCTCTATATTGGCCACGATATTGTCGTCGGATTCCGTAGTCGGCGTACTGCGCACACGAACCGTGGTGGTGGTCAGCACATCCTCATCCCTGTCCTCAAAGGTCATCTGGCTGATATCCTGAGGCTGCGTCTCCGCCGCAGTGGTCTCTTCCTCCTCGGTATAGCTGGCGCCCTCGTTGAGCTTCTGAACCACCAAGTTCAGCTTCTCATCCGCTGCCATGGCCTCATTCATCTTCTGGTTGGTCTCCTCCTTCAGAAGACGAACGTCTTCATCGTTGCTGACCGTATTAATATAGCCAGCCAGCTCCGAATCCAGAGAACCGGCATTAATATACATGCTGCCGTCCTCGTTGGTGCAGATGTACAGCTGGATCAACGCCGGACACAGGGTATCCACATTGTGGAATTTCACTTCATAGTAGACATAGGCCACATAATCGCCGTCCGATATACCGGGCTTGGTGTAGCAGCTGATATTCTGGTAGTCCTCGATGAACTCTCCCTTTTTCTGCAGCTTCTCCGTTGTCATATCGTCGCCTGCTACAATATTCGTGTAGGTCTCCGCGTCGAAATTCTTCATCGCCTCAAAATATGTATTGACCAGCTCATTGAGCTCCGGAATGGCGTCCTGCTTCAGCGCATAATCCTCTGCCGAACGGGTTGGCGCCGTCTCACCCTCGCCTACGATGATCTCTCCGGATGTTTCTCCGGCCGTACCGTCCTCTCCGCCGCAGGAGCGCAGAATCAGAACCAGAACAACAAGCACCACCGCTGCCAGAATGATCAATGCCATTTTATTGTTATCCTTCAAAAAGGTTATCAGCTGATTTGTATTTTTTCTGCCGCCGTTTCGACGCTCCTCCATGAGCAAAAGCCTCCTTTATTCCTTTGTGAACCTGTCTGTCCGTAAATCTATCTGTCAAACGATTATTCTCCAAAAATTGCACTATAACATAGTAACAAAATTCTGCCCAAAAATCAACCGGCAGATTGTGACAATTCTGTGGGAATTTTCTTAACAAACCGTTAACAAATCGCGACATTTTTTTTAACGGCAGGCCCTGATCCTAAAGGAACCAGGGCCTGCCGGTCTCCAGCCGCCGTGTGTTCCTCCGGGAAATTTATGTGTGTGAACCGAGACACCGGCGATACGAAAAAAACTTCCGCACTCCTTTCGGAACTGATGACAGCTATATTATAGTTCTCTGCACAGCAAAATGCAAGCTTTAGCCCTGCAGATGCAGGACCTGAATCAAAAACAGCCAGGCAAGGCCGTAGTAAGCCACTACTGCCACCAGATCGTTGACCGTAGTAATCAAAGGACCGGAGGCCACCGCCGGATCGACGTTGATCTTTTTAAAGAACATGGGAATTACGGTTCCCGTCAGGGCCGAAAGGGTCATGGCAAGCAGCAGCGCCACACCGGAGCAGGCCGAAACAGCAAAGGAAAAGCCCAGAGGATATCCCTTAAACAGCCAGACATAGAGCCCGATCACCACAAAGGATATCACCGCCAGCACTGCTCCGTTTATCAATCCCACCCTGGTTTCCTTCGTCACCAGAGACAGTTTTTCCCTGCGCCCCAGCTTCTCGTCGGTCAGCACGCGAATCGTCACTGCCAGGGACTGGGTTCCCACATTGCCCGCCATATCAAGGACCAGAGACTGGAAGCAGACAACGATCGTAAGCTGCGCCACCACGTTCTCAAACATGCCCACCACGCTGGACACCACAATGCCCAGTCCCAGCAGAATAACCAGCCAGGGCAGCCGCTTGCGCGCGCTCTCTTTTACGGTTTCGGACAGATCCTCCTCCGCCGCCAGGCCGCCCAGCTTGGCATAGTCCTCTCCCATCTCATCGTCTACCACCTGCATAAAATCCTGCGCCGTAATAACGCCCAGCAGCCTGTTTTCATTATCCAGGACAGGAATGGAATCCTCGGAATAATTCCGGATTCTGGCCAGGCAGTCGTCAATCTGCTCCTGCGCATATACATAGGGATAGGAGGTCTTAATAATTGTCTCCAATTCCGTATTCTCTCTGGCTATAATCAGATCCTTCAGATCAATGGCGCCATAAAATACATGGCGCTCGTCCACCACATAAATGGTGGAAACGTTGTCATTATCGGCGGCCTGCCGGATCAGCTCGTGCATGGCCTCCCGCACACTGAGTCCCGGCGTAATCTCAATGTGATTCGTGGTCATAATGCTGCCGATTTCGTCTTCGTCAAAGGATAAAAGCAGTGCGATATCCTGCTTGGCCGATTCCTCCAAAAGCTCAACCAGCATGCCTCTCTCGTTTTTATCCAAACCCTTCAGATAGTCCGCCGTTGCATCCGCATCCATGCAGGAGAGCACATCCGCCTTCTTGCGTACGCCCAGCTCGCTTAAATAGGGGGACATATCGTCCAAATACTCAAAAATTTCCGCCAGGGCGTCGGAATCCAGCACATGATAGAGACGCAGCCGGTCGCTGGGAGAAAGCTCCGGCAGAACCGCCGCAATATCTCCTTCATGGTAGCCGGATATTTTCTTTTTCAGGAGAGCCGGAGAATTGTTTCCTGCGATAATCTCCTGTAATTCTTTCTGATAGTCCCGGTGCTGCATGCCGCCCATTGCGGCAGACTGATTTTCCATCAAACCTGTTTTCTTTGCGCTCATCTGTTTGCCTCCTTTACTCCCTGCCTGACGCAGACCGCGTCAGACGCATTTTTCTCTGCGCACAGGAACCTTCCGGGAGGAATTTTGGGCACAAAAATACCACTGCACCCGGATCATTGTTCCTCCGAAGTCCTGTACTTCGTTTCAAATACTGTACCAGGGGCAATGGCAGACAAAAACAACAATATGCAGGCGCACGCTCACACGGCGCCCTTTTTACAACGTGAAAAATGGAGCCGCGGCTGCACCGCCTGATAATCGATATTTTCCATCTGCCAGGCCCCCGCCTGGTCTGCCGCAACTACTGCCGCCGTCCATAATCTCACCTCACTTATCCATGATTTTCAAAGATTTTCAAATCCTTCGTTATTATAGTATTTCATCCCGCCAAAAGTCAAGAAAAAAGTATGAAACAAACGCTGAAAAATTTGTGCTCGTCAAAAAGACATTTTTATGTTATAATGTTCATAAAATAATGGTTGAAGCTACATAAACGCTTCTTCTATCCTGTAGTTTAAAAGAAAATTATGTAAAGAAAGAAGGGATCTGTGATGAGTATTTGAGAAATGAGAAACTAAAAGAAAAAACACGCGAATCCGTTACCGCCGTTGTGCCCATTACTATTATCGTGCTTTTGCTCGGCATTTTCGCCGTTCCCATGGAGGTAGGGACTACCGTCCTCTTTCTAACGGGAGCCGTCCTGTTAATCATCGGCATGGGATTTTTTCAGTTGGGCGCGGAAACTGCCATGACCCCGCTGGGAGAAGGCATCGGCGGACAGCTTTGGGGGAGCAAAAAGCTTCCCGTCATTCTTTTTATCTGTTTTCTGATGGGGGCCGTGATTACCATCGCAGAGCCGGATCTTCAGGTCCTGGCCAATCAGGTTGAATCCATCCCCAACCAGATTCTGATCTGGACCGTTGCTGTCGGCGTCGGCATTTTCCTGGCCGTGGCCGTACTGCGTATTCTGTTTCAAATCAGTCTGTCCAAAATCCTGTGTATTCTGTATCTTGTCCTGTTTATTATCTCCTTTTTGGCACCGTCGGAATTTGTGGCAGTCGCCTTTGATGCCGGAGGCGTAACCACCGGCCCGATGACTGTACCTTTTATTATGGCTCTGGGCGTAGGCCTGTGCGCCTCCCGAAGCGATAAAGACGGTTCCAGCGACAGCTTTGGTCTGGTCTCCCTGTGCAGCGTAGGTCCTATTCTGATGGTTATGCTGCTGGGAATCTTCTATCATCCCTCCGAAGCAGCCTACAGCATGGTGGAAATACCACAGGTAGAGACTGTGCAGGATGTGGCGCGGAAATTTGCCAGAGAGCTTCCCCACTACGCCAGGGAAGTAATGACCTCCATTTTCCCGATTTTGGCCGTTTTTGTTATTTTTCAGGCAGCCACCCGCCGCTATCACCGGCGGCAGCTTTTAAAGATGATCATCGGTTTTATTTACACGGTGATCGGCCTTATTTTGTTTCTGACCGGCGTTAACGTGGGGTTTGCCCCGGTAGGAAATCTTCTTGGTTCCGATCTGGCCGCCGGACCTTCCAAATGGCTGCTTATTCCCATCGGCATGGTAATCGGCTACTATATCGTCAAGGCTGAACCGGCCGTACAGCTTTTAAATCATCAGGTTGAATCCATCACCAACGGCACCATTTCCGCCAGGGCTATGAACAACTGCCTCTCCTTTGGCGTGGCAGCCGCCGTAGCTCTTGCCATGGTCCGCGTGCTCACCGGACTGAATATATACTGGATCATAATTCCCGGCTATGCGCTGGCTCTTATCATGTCCCGGCTCGTGCCGCCCATCTTTGTGGGTATCGCCTTCGACTCCGGCGGCGTTGCCAGCGGCCCGATGACCTCTACCTTTCTGCTGCCTCTGGCCATGGGCGCCTGTATTTCTGCGGGAGGCAACGTGGTCACAGACGCTTTTGGCATCGTAGCCCTGGTAGCTTTAGCTCCTCTGATCGCTATCCAGATCATGGGGCTTATCTACAGCTGGAAGCTCAAGAAGCAGCAGCCTGAGCCGGCAGCCATCCATACAGAAGACGAAGATGAAATTGTGGAATGGGAGGAAGAATAGTTATGCAGGAACAACAAAAAGATATGTCATTGCATCTGATTCTGTCCGTAACCGACAGCAAAGGAGAAAAAACACTGAGCGCCCTGCTGGAGCAGGCCCATATTCCCCTGCGCTTTCAATTTCGCGGCCAGGGAACAGCAGACTCTGAGCTGCTTCGGATCTGCGGCCTGGGTGAGAGCGAGCGCATTATCACCATGTGGGTTATCCCCCAGGCAGCCGTTCACGTTCTGTTTGAAAAAATGGGAGCAGCCCTTCAGCTGCGAAGAAGAGGAAACGGGATCGCCATCAGCATTCCGCTGACCGCAGCCCAGATGCATCTGGCCCGTTTCATCAACCGCCAGGAGACACCGGATACAACACCACACGAAGGGGAGGCAGCAAAAATGGCCGAAAAGAGCAATTATTCCATGGTAGTCGTAGCTCTGAACCAGGGTTTCAGTGACGAAGTGATTGATACCGCCCGCAAGCACGGGGCAAAGGGAGGAACCATTATCAAGGCGCGCCGCCGCGGCCTGGATGAAGCGATGCATTTTTGGGGAATTTCCCTGCAGGAAGAGCAGGAAATCATGTTTATCATCGTCCCCAGAGAGCTCAAGAAGACGGTAATGACCGCCATCAGCAAGCAGCATGGCCTTCAGTCCCCTGCCCAGGGGCTGGTTTTATCCCTTCCCGTGGAGGATACCCTGGGTCTGGAATCCTGAGACTTTTTCGGAGATCTTTTCAGAAAGCTTTTCACGGATATCGAACAGAGCCGACTTTTACCGAAAGCTTAAAACGCTACTGAGAAAATCTATTCATTCAAAGGATTATAAAGCTTAAAGCCCGGACGAAATCGCCGGGCTTTAAATTTAGGGTTGCGGGACAGGCAAAAAGTCAGCGTTCACCGGGGTTTCCCGCCGATGCAGGCGCAGAATCTCCGCAAATACTTAATTTGCCTGTTTCTCTGTTGTAATAATACACCTGGTCAGAAAGATATTCCTGACCGCTGACTCCGTTCTCATTGATTCCTGTCAGCATTCGTCTCATATCTTCCACGGACAAAGGCTCTGTATCCGGCAGGAGGATAACCTCATGTATGCTGCTGGGAAGCACATAAAGACCGCTGTTTTTCTGCGCTGCAAACTCCGCCAGCAGACCGTCGTCCAAAAGGGCGGCAGCCCCAAAATATCTCTCTGTATTGCTCATCACATACATTTCATAATGCTTTTCCGGCATCAGCTCCGTTAATATCTGCCCGGCCAGCTCCTCCACGTCCTTCGGCCCAAGATCTCCTCCGCCCGGCGTTTCCTCGATTTGCCGGGACAGGTCCTCCAGCAATATATCATGAACCACCTGTTCCATTGGCAGGATCTCACCGCCCAGCCGCTTTTTCGTATTCACATCTGCCAGAGCAAAAAGCTTCTCCTCGTCAGCCTGCCAAAGCTTCATCTGACGATTCTGCACCATAGCAGTTCCATTTCCGATGAAATAATTTTCAATCAGCAGATAATACACCACCGCCAAATCCAGGAAACGGCGATGGGGAACAAGGGCAAGCATTTCCTGATTTCTTTCATAATTAATCAGCTTGTAGACAACCCGGGAGGAAACGCGGTCAAACCGCTGAAATTCATCCACATCCAGATACAAACCGCAGCGGTTGCGCCGGTATTCGGCCAGAATCCCATTCAAAACCGCCTCCAGCTCCATACCTTCCTGAGCCGCCTCATAGAAAGGGCGCAGGTAAATCGTCGGGGAAACATTGCTTCCCTCTTCCAAAATACACAGCATCTCTCTTTTCTGGTTGTTATTTTTATAAACCGTGTGCAGGCTTACTTTGGCCTCCCCTCCCAGCCGGTCCTGAAGAAGGCCGGGAATCGCCTGCAGGAACTCCTCGTACGACATACAATATTGTACCTCCCCATTGGTATACCATGCCTGGTTGCAGACAGACATGCTCTATAAAAACTGCCGCTGCAGACGGATAGACTTTCGGACGGCTTACTGTCGTTCGATCAAACTTGCGATGACTGCCGAAAAGTTCGCAGAGACAGGGAAAAGCAGAAAAGCAAAAGACGGGCTTTCCATAAGACAAGCCCCGGACCGGTATCTAATCTGTATATTATATATTACCGCACACTCCCCCGGCCTGTCAACGGCTGGAAGAAATTTTACATTCACGCATCATCCTAAATATCCAGAAATGCAAAAACAGCAGAAAGCCAAGGAAAATCAAAACCTTCCGCTTTCTGCCGCAAATAACAAAATGCACCAGGAGGGATTCGAACCCCCGGCACGTGGCTCCGGAAACCACT
>CALWLM010000159.1 GCA_944381515.1 uncultured Lachnospiraceae bacterium
GCAGGCAGCCGTCTCTATATTGAAAAGCATGCAAAGGGGCAGGAATCCCCGCTGAAATAACGGGAGAAAGAAAGGGGATAAGCTATGGTGAAAAAGAACAGGGGGCTGGCGGACATCTTTTCCGGGAAAAGTCTGTCGGAGCTGTATATCTATATTATAATTTGCGCCGGCTGCATGATAGCCATGATTGTGAATCTTGCCGTGCAGAATGTGGGAATGAGCGCTCTGACGGCGGGGAGCGAGGCGGATAAAAATCTTCTGCTGCTGACCTTTGCCGTGGTAGCCCTTTGCGCGGCGGCCATTATATTTTTGTTTGGCGCCGTGGCCGACAAAAAGGACAAAGAAAAATATGCAAAAATAGCGGCGCAGAAGAGAAGAAAAAGGTAAGGAGGCGCGGGAAGGATGGAATGGTTTAGCGCTCTGCCCGACTGGATCAAGTTTGTGCTGATCCTGGCGGTATTTTTTGTAATCTATCTGATTTATATGGTAATCAACTATAACCGGGTAAAAAAGCAGGTGCTTGCAATGCAGAATTCGCTGAAGGCCGGAGATATGGTGATGACCCAGTCGGGGCTTTACGGGACTTTGGTTTCTCTCGATAAGAGCACGGCAAAGCTGAAAATTGCGGACAATCTGGTGATCCTGATCGATCGCTTTTCCATAAAAAATATTGTGAAGGACAGGGAGGAAAAAGAAGAATGAAAGGTATTGTTTTGGTGAGTCATGGAGATATGGCAAAAGGAATGGCCCAGTCGGCCACATTTTTCTACGGTGATGATATTCCGCAGCTGACCTGGTGCGGACTGAGACAGGATCAGTCGCCGGAGGAGTTTGCCGACGAGCTGAAAAAGGCTGTCGCGCAGGTGGACGACGGCGACGGCGTGGTGGTGCTGGCCGATCTGTTCGGCGGTACGCCCTGCAATCAGGCGATTCTGTGCATGAATGACAATACCGAATGCATTGCCGGCATGAATTTCCCCATGCTTTTGGAGCTTTTGAGCGACCGTATGGGAGAGGTCCCCGGACCTAACGGTCTGGCCGAAAAGGGCAAGAGCGGAATTTATGATGTAAAGGAGTTTCTGGCTGCGTCGGCCGCAGATGAGGAGGACGAGTGATTGGCGGTGCGGGCGGTGATTTTCGATTTTGACGGGGTAATCTGTCAAACGGAGGTCTGGAAGCTTGGCCGTACGGCAGAGCATCTGAGGAAGCTGGGACTTATTGTGGAGACTAAGCAGCTGTATCTGCTGGCCGGCGGCACCTTCGAGGAGAAGGAGGCTGTTTTCGACGAGATTTTTGGCAGTCAGCCCCGCTACTGGCAGGTCAAAGAGGAGGCCATGCATTTTCACACCGGCCCCTTTCCCTTTGCCGAGCTTGTGACGCCGGGGCTTTTACCGGCGCTGACAAAACTCAAGGAGGCCGGGCTTGCCCTGGCGGTGGCCAGCAATTCCCGGCGGGAGAGGCTGCGGGAGGCTCTGGATCAGTGCGGCGTCCTGTCCTTCTTTGACTGCACGGAATCTGCCTATGATCTGGGACGAAAGAAGCCGGACCCTTATGTGTACACCCATACCATGGAGCTATTGGGAACAAAGCCCGAAGAGACTGTGGTGGTGGAGGATTCCGCCCTGGGGATTCGGGCCGGAAAGGCAGCCGGAGCTGCGGTAATCGCTCTGCGCGACCCGGAAGGGGCGATTGACCAGAGGGAGGCGGATGCCGTAATCACCGGGATGGAGCAGCTGCCGGATCTGGTTTTGGCCGGAAGGGCTGCCGCAGAGAATGGCGCAGAAGGTATGAAAGAGGCAAACAAAATCTTTACATGACGAGATAGAGGGAGGTGGATGAATTTGGAGAGGACAGCAAGAAGAGGAACCGTGGGAACGAATCTGACCGAGGGCTCCATTATGAAGGGATTGGTCATATTTGCCATTCCCATTGTGCTGACCAATCTGGTGCAGCAGCTGTACTCTATGGTGGATTTGATTGTGATTGGTCAGTTCGTCGGCAATGTGGGAACGGTAGGCGTCAACACAGGCGGTGAAATGGCCGATCTGGTGACGCCGGTAGCCATGGGCTTTTCTACGGCGGGGCAGATCTATATTGCCCAGCTGTTTGGCGCAGGCGACGATAAAAAAATTAAACAGACTGTGGGAACGCTGCTCACTTTTATGATGTTGGCTTCAGTGGTCCTGGCGGCCGCTGCGATTCTCTTTCACCGGCAGGTGCTGGGGCTTTTGAACTGTCCGGAGGAGGCCATGGGACAGGCCAGTTCCTATATGATTATTACAGCTTTGGGCTATCCTTTTATTTTTGGGTATAATGCGGTATGCGGTGTGCTGCGGGGTATGGGAGAGTCCAAGCGTCCTCTTTATTTTATTCTGGTGGCGGCTGCCATCAACGTGGTGATGGACGTGCTGCTGGTGGCGGTAATTCCTCTGGAGGCGGCCGGTACGGCTATTGCCACAGCCCTGTCCCAGATGGGCTCCTTTATCGCAGCTTTTATCTTTATGTGGAAGAAGAAGGAACGCTTTGATTTTGAACTGAAGCTGTCCTATTTCAAAATAGACCGCCATATCATGGGAATCCTGTTCCGGCTGGGTATCCCCCAGGTGGTGCGCAGCATGTTTGTCCGCGTAGGTATGCTGTGGGTCAATTCCAGCGCCAATGTTTACGGTCTGGTAGTGTCTGCCACCAACAGCGTCGGCAACAAGCTGCAGAAGTTCCTGGAGGTCTTCGTCCAGGGCATCGACACAGCGTCGGCGTCTATGGTGGGACAGAATCTGGGCGCCAAGAAAATAGACCGGGCAGGCAAGACAACCCTGTGTACAGTGGCGGCTGCCGTAGCCTGCGCGGCCTTCTCAGCGGTGCTGTGCCTGCTGATCCCTCACCAGATTTTTGGAATCTTTACGCAGGACGAGGAGGTTATCGCTCTGGGAGCAACCTTCCTGCGGATCTTTATCATCCATTTCTTTGCCTCGGCGGTCACCGGCTCCTTCCAGGCCATGGTCACCGGCTGCGGCTTTGTGGAGCTGGGCTTTGTGCTGGGACTCCTGGATGGAGTGGTGTGCAAGATTGGACTGAGCATTCTCTTTATGAACGTTTTTGATATGGGATATCTGGGCCTGTGGTGGGGCGTAGCCTGTTCCCGTATCCTGCCGGGCTTTATCTGCATCGGCTATTACATAAGCGGACGCTGGAAGACCCGCAAGCTTCTGACAGAGGAGTAGGGAAAGGAACGCCCCTGATGCCCTGAACCCTATTCCAGCGGCCTGTAGTACAGCTTGCCGTCGTCCATCAGCAGGTAGAGATTGTCGTCAAAGACGGTAACTCCCGCCATGTCGAGGATGGACCCGTCGGCATTGAGCTGAGACACAGCGTCCAGCCGGATCATATCGTAGGAAGAGCGATCCTCTTCCTCGATATCCTCCGTGTAGTAGGTGCCGCCGTCGGTGAAAACGAAAACCAGCTTGTCGGCAGCCCGGAAAACGTCGGAGACCTCTTCGGGCGTATGGCCGTCGGGCAGTGGGAAGGTGATTTCAAAATTATCGGCGGTATCCAAAAGGTCGGCGCCGCAGGCGGCTGCGTACAGGTTGGAGCTGTCTCCCACCTTGCTGTGAATCGGCACGGTCAGATAGGTGCTCACATCGTTAGGCGCGATAACCCGCTCCACGTTGGACAGAAGCGGGGAGGACGGCGATACGGTCAGGGTGCCGTAAGAGCTTACGGCGTCCAGGGCATATACATCGTTATTGTCGGTAAGGATGTATACGCTGTAGCCGTTTGAATTACTGCGCAGCGGAATGATTTGTTTTGCGGAAATCTCCTCCACATTGTAGGTCTCGATGGTTTCCAGCGGATTCTGACTCGCCTGTGTGAAGTCGCTGTGGCTATCTCCGCTGCTGCTCTCATAATAATCAATTACGTAGCCGTCGCCTTCCTGACGCACAATGGTGAAATAAGAGCTCATTCCGATATCGGCCACAAAGTCGGTCGCCTCGTTGAAATCAATGTCTTCAAAACAAATACTGTATTCATCGAAGGGATAGAGGCTGAGTTTGCCGTTGCTGAAAGCAAAGAGGTTTTCTCCGATGGAAATATTGTCGAAATAAATAATGCTGTCGGGAGCGGCAGGCAGGGAGAGCCTCTCGGTCAGGGTGCCGTAGTCCTCGGAATAGACCTTATTGTCTGCGATCAGTACCGGGAAGGTGCCGCCGTTATCAATGTGGGTGATATGTCCCTGAATGGACTGGATGAACGCCAGCTCATCTTCGTCATACAGGTCGTCGATCAGCCGAATCTCTTCTGTCTCGAAGGCGCCGGCCGGCTGCTCTTGCCCACTGTCGTCTGCTCCGGAGATCGTCTCCTGGCCGGAGTCGCCTTCCGGCGCGGCGGTTTCGTAGGTTTCGCCGCCGGTCTCCTGGACTGTGGGCTCTGCGACCGGTGTGCTGGTTTCGCCGCTGCTGCCGCAGCCTGCGGCTGACAAAACGAGGATGGTGCTAAGCAGCAAAATCAGAAATCTTTTCATTGTCTTCACCTCTTTCTTGTTTGTGTCGATGTTTCTTTGTCTCGATTATAACATCTATAAATCGGGCCCGCAAGAAGCATACAAAATTCACAACAAAAATTTGTGAAAGTGGTATTTTTGCAGCAAATTGCATTGGAATGAATTTGATATGAAAAACGCCGGTTCATCCGGAAAAACATTTGCACTGCGGCGAATAACTGCCTCCGAACCGAGGATACTAGATTATTATCGGTTGGGAGGCGTTTGCATGAATATACGGCTGACGGAAAAACAAAAAATTCTTCTGCGGACGGCAGGGATGACAGCAGCGGTTTATCTGGTGTTTAAATACCTGATTCCCCTCATCATCCCTTTTTTGATTGCCATGCTTTTGTCCATGCCCATTCGTCCGGCTGCCCGTTTCTTCTATAAAAAATTCCATATTCCCATCGGCGTAGCGGCGGGAATCCTTCTGGCCGTTATCCTTGGCCTGGCCGGCGGACTGATTTTCTGGGTTTTGAAAAGCGGTCTGGAGCAGCTCTCCCTGCTCTCCCGGCAGCTTCCGCAGATGTGGAGGGACTGCTGCGACTGGTTTATGGATTGCTGCCGCCAGGTGGAGTCCTTTCTGAAGCTGGAGAGCGGGACGATCAGCAATTCCCTGGCCCGGATTACAGATCTGGGAGAGGAGGGACTGGGAGGCAAGACCCTGTCCGGCCTTCTTCCCGGCGTGATGAACACCTCTGTCCAGGGGATTAAAGCGGTTATAGAAATTCTGGTGGCTGTTTTTGTAACCATCGGAGCCACGCTGATTACCACCACGCAGCTAGAGGAGATAAAAAGGGCCAGGGACCGGTCTGTCTTCCGAAACGAGATCAATCATGTGCTGGATACCCTGTCCTGCGTCGGTTCAGCCTATGGTAAGACGCAGCTGGTGATTATGTTTCTCACGATGATTATCTGCACTGTGGGACTCACTGTAATGGGAAATCCCTACGCAATCCTGCTGGGCATCGTTATCGGCCTTTTGGACGCGCTGCCCCTCTTTGGAGTGGGAACCGTTCTGTGGCCCTGGACCGCTGTCAGCGCATTCAGCGGAGACCTGTGGCAGACGGTGGGACTGGCCCTGATTTACGGGGCCTGCGCTCTGACCCGGGAAATCATGGAGGCCCGTTACATGGGGGATCGGATTGGCTTAAGCCCTCTGGAAAACCTGATCGCCATGTATGTGGGGATGCAGCTTTTTGGCCTGCTGGGTTTGTTCTACGGGCCCATCGGCTATCTGCTGATTAAAGGGGCGGGCCGAAGCAAAGGCACAGCAACAGGAGCAGGGACAGA
>CALWLM010000160.1 GCA_944381515.1 uncultured Lachnospiraceae bacterium
CTTCCGGTGACTGCCAGGGGCTGGGTGCAGGATTCGTCGGAGTAGAACCCCACCTTTACCCGCCAGCCGTCGTCCTCGTCCGCCAGCCTGGGGGCCAGGATGTTGTGCAGGGCGTAGTTCAGCACCCACTGGCCGTCCTGCTCCGAGACCACCTCCACCTTGGAGACGCCCACGTCGGGGATGTCCAGGTACAGCTTGTCGGCGTATTCCGCGGTGCTGTTGCTGTTGAATGTTGCGGCGATCTTACCTTGTTGTCATATTCCCGCACTTCCCGGGCCAATTCCATCCCGCTCTTGCCGCCCATCAGGATATCCAGGCAGAGCAGATCGAACACCGCCCCGTTTCTCAGCGCGGTCTCCAGGGCTTCCGCACTGGAAAAGACGGCCAGAGTGTGCGCCACGCCCCGTTCTGTCAAAATCTCTTTGCACAGCGCCTGCAGTGCTTCCCGGGTCTCTGTCTCGTCTTCGCAGACCGCCAGCCGGTACATTGTAGTTTCACCCCTCTGTCTGTATGCCTCTTCCGTCAGATTATAGCACAGGAAAGGCAAAAAAGGGAGCGGTTTTTTCAGAGATGGGGAAGGCAGGCGGAGCAGTACGAAACAGTTTGCCTATGGGACTGGCGGAGTTTTCGGCTGCACACCCGGCAAGAAAGGGGAGACGTCTTCCTGTTTAAACTGCGGGCTGCGGCGCAAAGTTTCGAAACATCTACAATTGTATCAAATAAAATTTCGAATTTTTGACATCGAAAACTTTTGTTTCAAAATAAATAATTCCGAATTATTATTATAGCAAGTGATTAACAAGATAATATAAAAATTTTGGAAATAAATTGAATCAGGATAAACATCAAATTTAACAAACAATTAACATAGAATTTCTTTTTATATTGTTAAATAAAATAAAAATGACGCGGATACACTCAGCAAAAATGAAAAACTGAATAAAGTAATGCTAAATTTTAATTATAGAATTGTGAAATATGGCTTGACGAACAGAGTATATTTCGATATAATCAAAACGTAATTTATTTATTTTGAAAGAAAACTTTTTTGGAAGAACAAAAATGAAAGGGGAAAAAACAATGAAAAAGCTGCCAGCACTTGCGCTTGTTCTTGCCATGGCACTGACCTCGTGCAGTACCACCCAAGGCGGAGGGTCTTCGTCGGGCTCCGATGCCGATGCACTTGCCGACTATCCGTCCGGAACCATAACGTGGATTGCGCCGGTTGCCGCTGGCGCCGCCGTCGACCTGCCCACCCGCGCCTGTGCGGATCTGCTCACCTTCGGAACCGTTGTGGTGGAGAATATCGCCGGCGCAAACCAGACCCTTGGCACCGCAGAGGCAGCTGCCCGGGATGCGGACGGCCATACGCTGCTTACCATGGCCAATGCCTGCGGCATTTCCCAGCCGATTTTGAATCCGGAGTTATCCTATTCCCTTGACGATTTCCGTTACTTGACGATGCTGACTCCCAGCGTCCAGGCGACAATCTGTGTAAAGAAGGACTCGGGCTTCTCTAATATTGAGGATCTCCTGGAGTACATCAAGGAAAACGAGTTCGTTTACGCACTGCCCAACGCCGGCGGCTATGCTGATATCGCGGCTGCAACCACGATGGATCAGCTGGGGGTGACCGGCGCCACTAAAATGGTCTATGACGGTTCCACCGGTGCGATTACCGCTGTACTGAACGGGGAGGCCCTCTTCTCCTGCACAGACTCCACTGACGCGGTCAAGTACCTGGACGAACTGGACGTTTTGGCCATTTTCGACTCGGTGCCCTGCCCCATTCTGCCGGACGTTCCCCTGCTGTCTGACTATGGCGTTGAAGATTTGAATGTTATCACTGGCCTGAAGTGGATTGCTGTTCGGGCGGATACTCCGGAAGAGATTGTGGATTACCTCAAAGAGCAGCTGAGCGCTGCGATCTCCTCTGCGGAATATCAGGAGTATCTGGTGACCATGGGCTTCCTTCCTGAGGGAGAAACCTTTGAGGTGATGACCGAGGAGGAAGTTACGGCAATTGTGGAAGAAGCGGGTACGGTTTACAGGGCTGTTATGGAAAAGACAGGCATGATCTAAGCCTATTTTTTGGGACAGCATGTAGCCTTGGTCTGCATGCTGTCTTAATTTTATTTTGCATTTCGGGAGGTGCATGGAATGAAGAAGTCACGCCAGGACATGATTGTCATGCTTATTTTCATGATACTAAGTGCCATAACATATTTGGTATTTATTCCGTCCCAGATCAAGCTGTCATCTGACACCGGTTTTACCAACCGCACGTTCCCTCAGTTCACCATGATTGTCATTTTCATCGCGTCCTCCGCCGGCTTTCTGGAGGCGTTTTTCCGTTATCAGAAGGCGAAGCGGACTGATTCCTCCCAGACCGGTGCGGGGGCGTTCGATTTCCGGAGCGATCTGCTGCCGATCTGTGGTTTTCTGGTCATACTGGCCTATGCGCTGCTCTTCCATTTCGGCAGCATGCAGTGGAGAGGATATGGCTTTATCGTGGCGACGATAGTCTTTATTCCGGTGTTTCTGCTGCTGGTTCGCTGTAAAAACTGGAAATTCTATGTGGCTGCTTATGCCTTTGCGGCCATCATGTACCTGATTTTCCGGTTTATTCTGAATGTGCCGTTCCGATAAGAGGAGAGGGGAGTGAGTTAAGCATGGAAGTTCTGCAGGAAATTTTTACGATTCCCAATCTTTTGATGATGAACATCGGCATGGTTGCCGGTATTATCATCGGCGCGATGCCGGGCCTGAACGTTATTTTTGCCATCGCGATTCTGCTGCCGCTGACCTTTGGCATGGACTCCCTTGCCGGCATGTATCTGATGCTGGCCTCTTACTGCGGCGCGACCTACGGCGGATCCATCACCGCGATTCTGATTAACACGCCGGGCACCCCCAACGCGGCGGCCACAACCTTTGACGGGTATCCAATGGCCCAAAATGGCAGAGCGGGCGACGCGCTGAAGACGGCGCTGGTGGGCTCCACAATCGGAGGCATCCTCAGTTGCTTTGCCCTGATCTTCTTTGCTCCGATGATTGCGAGAATCGCTTATCACATTGCCTCTCCCGAGTATTTCGCTCTGTGCCTGTTCGGCGTGTGCTGCGTCATCGGAATTTCAGAGAAAGACATTTTCAAAGGAATTATCATGGCCTTTTTGGGGATGTCCCTGTCCACGGTTGGCATTTCCATGCTGGACGGCACCTCCCGCTTTACCTTTGGAAGCCATAACCTGCTTGCCGGCTTCCGGGAAGCGACCGTCATGTTGGGCATATTTGCCGTCAGCGAGGTCCTGATTAAACTCCGCAACGTGACCAAGGACGACGTTACATCCATCAACGCGAGATTTGATAAATCCACCCTTAAGGTTCTGGATATCATAAAGCATTGGAAGGTCATCATCACCTCCTCCATCATCGGTATTGTCATCGGCGCCATCCCCGGCACGGGCGGCGCGATTTCCGCCATGTTCTCCTATGATACGGCAAGGCGGATGTCAAAGCATCCGGAGAGATTCGGACAAGGCGAACTTGAAGGGGTCCTCGCCCCGGAAACCGGCAACAACGCCGTCACGGGCGCGACCCTGATCCCCCTGCTGACCCTGGGCATCCCGGGGGACGCGGCGGTGGCCGTGCTGCTCGGCGCGCTGACCATGCAGGGCATCACCCCCGGTTTTTCCCTCTTCACCGACGGATCCACCTGGGTGTGGGCCATCATGCTGGGTCTGGTCCTGATTAACATCTTCATGTTCCTGCAGGGGCAGCTGTTTATCCGCGCCTTTGTCAACGTTACAAAGGTGCCCATGCTGGTTCTGCTGCCCTGCATTGTCATTGCAACGGTGATGGGATCCTATGCCATCGCCAACACAACCTTTGACGTCTTTGTGATGGTCGTGTTCGGCCTGCTGGGCTACGCCCTGCGCCGCCTGGGCTTCCCCCTGCCGCCCTTCGTAATCGGCCTTGTGCTGGGTGAGATTGCAGAGGTCAACCTGCGGCGGAGCATGATGATCGGCGGCCCCACCATCTTCCTCACCCGGCCCATCAGCCTGGTCATCATCATCATTTCTGTTCTGATGCTGTGCATGCCGTTTATCAACAAACTCAGAGCGAGGAAAAAATCATGAAAAAACAGAATCTGGTCATCATCATATGCGACCAGCTGCGCAGAGACTACCTGGGCTGTTACGGCAATGATGTGGTGCGCACCCCGAATATTGACCGCATCGCCTCTCAGGCGCTGCGCTTTCAAAACTGCTTTGTTAACAATCCCATCTGCATGCCAAACCGCATGTCGATTTTCACGGGCCTCTATCCCCACAACCACAACCAGTGGACGAACGGCAACCAGCTGGAGCACCCGATCCCCACGCTGGCGGACCACCTGGCGGAGAACGGCTATTCTACTGCCAGCATTGGAAAAATTCATTTCCAGTGTACCGACTGCGGGGAGAACGCCCCGCGAATCTCCATGGAGGATCACCGACTCTGGAAAGAAGTGGGCGACAACATTGATTGGTATGGTCCATACTGGGGCTATCAGCATGTGGAACTGACAGTGGGGCACGCCACGACGCCCATCGCCCACTATGGAAAATGGTACCATGAACACGGCGGAAAAGACGAGTGGGCCGTCCCCCAAAAGGTGGAGGGGTTCGATGCCTGCCCGGTGACTACCATGCCGGAGCGTCTCCACGACTCCATTTTTGTGGGAGAGCGCAGCGCCGATTATATCCGGGAACATGCAGGGGCGGAGCAGCCCTTCTTCCTGGTGGCAAGTTTTCCGGATCCCCATCATCCCTTCCAGCCGCCCTTGGAGACAGCCAGGCGGTACAAGGACGCGCCTGTCAAATACCCGGTCAGCGAGGATGATGAACTTCTTGACCGGCCCAGGCGCTACCGCTATCACAAGTATGGCGTCTGGCACCGGGCGGGGCTGCTTCAGCCCATCGATGGGATGCCGGAAGAGGACGTCGCCAAGTGCGGCCAGTGTGCGGATATGATTGCCGAGTTTATGGATCCCAAGATTCTTGCGGGACTCGGACTGGAGTCGCATGGGAACAGCGATGGGAAAAAGACGGCGCCCAGCGTTATCTCCCCCCATGAGCGGGACCAGCGCATCCGAAACACCTACGCCATGGTGGACCTGATCGATCAGGGGGTCGGCAGAATTCTTGCGGCGCTGGAGGAGTCAGGGGAGTTGGACAACACCGTCCTTGTCTTCCTCTCCGACCATGGGGAGCTGATGGGGGACCACGGCACCTGGCTGAAGGGCCCATTCTTCTACGACGGCCTTGTCAAGACGCCGCTGCTGATTCGGGCTCCCGGCTGGGAGGAGAGAGAGACCCAGGCTTTGGCCTCCTCCATCGATGTATTTCCAACCTGCTGTGAACTCCTTGGGGTTCCCATTCCGTACCGCTGCGACGGCGTTTCGCAGCTTCCAGCCTATTCCGGCGCCGGCGTCCGCTCAGAGTGCCTGATTGAGTACCGGAACGGGTACCTGGATAACGACGACTATACCCTCGTCTATGTGGATGAAAGCTACAAATTCAGTCAGGACCAGTACGGCGAGTACGAAATGACGGACAGAAAGAACGATCCGGAGGAGAACGTCAACCTCCTCGCGGACGGCCGGAATCCGGAACTGCTCAATGAGTATCGCGCCAAGCTGCTCCGGCTGCTGATGAACACGGCCAGCCGCTTCCCTGAGCAATATTGTCACGCCTAGCGGATTCGGCGCGGGCGGATCATTTTAAGACAGAGGTTTTGTTATGCATTACATGATTGCGATAGACGGCGGAGGGACGAAGACTCTGACTGTGCTGTTTCAGGAGGATGGACATATCCTGTACTGCCGCTCTGACCCGGGAACAAACCCACTGGATATCGGGGTGGAGGAGTCGCAGAGACGGCTTCTCCACGCCATTGGCTGTGCAGTGGAGCATTCCCCGGGAAAGCTGAGCGCGATTTACGCCGGTGTTGCGGGCCTGGTCTACTTTGAGAACTATTTCTCCCAGGATATCCGGGCCATGTTCAACGCGGATTCCTTCCTGATTGAAACGGATGGACGAAACCTGATCTGCAGCGAACTGACCCACAACGAGGACGGCTGCTGCCTGATTGTGGGGACGGGCTGCGGAACGTGGATCCGAACCCAAAAGGCAAAAAACATCTTCCATGTAGGCGGCTGGGGCTATCTGGTGGACACGCTGGGCAGCGGCTACTCTCTGGGAAGGGAAGTGGTGCGCGCCGTATGTCTCGCCCACGACGGGCGGGGCCCCAAGACCGTCCTGACGCAGCTGCTGGAAGAGGAGACCGGGGGCTCCCTGCTCTCTGTCATGCCGGGGCTCTATGCCGGCGGCAGGGCGCGCTTTGCCTCACTGGCCCATCTCGCCTTTCGGGGAAAGTGCCTGGGGGACAAGGTGTGCTATGATATTGTGGATACGGGGGCCGCAAGGCTTTCCGAGTTGATCTGGGCGGCTGCGCCCAATTTTGACGGCGAGTTTACGGTTGTGGCCGGCGGCGGGATCGTCACAGCCTTCCCGGAGTATCTTGAGTTGATCCGGCTGAAGTGCCCGGAGCGGGCCCATATGCTCCTGGCATCGGCCCCGCCCATATTCGGCGCGGCCGTAGAGGCGATGCACCGGAGCGGCCTGGAGCTTTCCGACAGCTTCCGGCCCGTGTTCATGGAGGACTTTCGGGCCATGACGGCGAACAGTTCGGAGGCCAGGGGGGCGGGATGACGTTCCGGTGACTCTTGGGCAGAAAATTTTTTCGGAAAAGAAAAGGGGCCGGGTGAGGTTTCATGGACTGCTATATCGGCATAGACGCAGGCGGAACCAAGACGGAAGCGGTATTGACGGATGAAACCGGACATATTCTTCGCAGACTTTGCCGGCCGGGCTGCAACCCCATGGATATCGGCATTCCAGCGGTCAGGGAGCGGATCTTATCCGTTGTGGAGGAGCTGACGTCCCTTTCGCCAAAGACGCCTGTATCTCTGTATGGCGGGATTGCCGGACTGGACCGCGTTGACGTCGGGCTGGATTCCTTTCTCGCGGAGCATTCGGGTATTTCGACGATCCGCACCGAAGATGACGGCTTTAACATGATTTCCGGTATGCTCGGCCATGTGAATGGCTGCGGTATGGTCTGCGGTACGGGCTCCTCTCTGTTTGGCAGGATAGAAGGAAAGCCGCTGATTCATATCGGCGGCCTGGGATACCTGATTGACACAGGGGGAAGCGGCTTTGAACTGGCGCGGGACGGCATGAAGCATGCCTATCGGTACCTGGACGGGAGGGGGGAGCGGACGCTGCTTGCGGAACGCTTTTCAAGTGTGCTGGGCAAGGATCTCAAGCGTGCCTTTGCAGACCTGTACAGCGGCGGCCGGCCCTTTATCGCCTCCCTTGCCCATGTGGTCTTCGAATGTGCCCAAGCGGGAGACAAAATCAGCGGCTCCATTTTGGAGGACGGCTCATTCAAACTGGCGGAACTGACGCACGCCGCCGCAAAACACTTCGACGGCCCCTTTCCTGTCATCATGAACGGCGGCATCTTTCACGCATATCCCCAATATGCTGAGGCTGTCAGGAGCAAAGCGTCGCCGCGGGCGGATATGATCCTGGCGGATGTTCCCGCCATTTACGGCGCTGTCGTCGAGGCGCTTTGGCAGAGCGGAGTCACTGCCAATGAGGAAACCCGCCGCCAATTTCTCAGTGATTATGCGCATATTGCGAATTAATTTGATGCCCCGTTTTAACAGGTGGGTTTGCAGTCGATAAACAATCGTCTGAAGGAGTGAACGTGGTACATCAAGTTGTCGTGTTAGTTGTGTTATAAGTGTTTTACGAGGGATGAAATTCGGCATCGGAGGTTGATAGATATCCCCAATCTATATTGCGATGCAAAGTTGATTTGAAGAGTGAATATCAGACAACAGGACGCCGGTAAAGTATTTGACTTTGCCGGCGTCCTGTTTGTCGTATGCGAAAAACATCTCGAGAGAGGAGAAGAGATGGTGAAATTTACTCAGTGTGAAAACAAAGAAAAACTTGTTTTATAATTTATAAATGGAAGATATCGGGATTCCATGTGATTTTCTGTCAGTCATGGTTTCGGCGGCTCTCACCCGGTTGACGCTTGCCAGAGGAATAACCTGAGAGCTAACAAAAAATAAAGAAGAATTCGCACAGCGTAGAAATTGCGGGATTGTTATAATTGAACAAAAAAGATAAAATTTATTAACTCTTTATAGGGAGTTATCATAAGGCCGACGAAAACTCAGATAAATGAACTTTTAGTATGAATAAGGGGGAGATTATGATCGTGAGAATAGTATAATTCGCCAGTATGAATTACTTTACAGGACGTGCAATTTGCTTCTGAGGTGTCGTCATACCTAGTACAACTCCCAATGATGTTGCTCTGTACAGGACAGCGTCTGAACAACGTCTAGTGATTTTCAAATTTACCTGATGCCCTGCGATTGATTGAGCATTTTCCATTATCCCAATATTGTGTCAGCTTCCAACGAAAAGTGGAAGGCGCCCATAATTTTACGGCGTCTGCCCGACTTTATCTTGAAAGGATCCAATCTTTTCTCGAAGCCACGAGCCCGGGTATATCTGGTCTACCGGCAAAGGAGAAGAAGGACCTGCATTTGAGGAGGATTCAATTATGGCAGAAGAAACCGGCACCAAGCTGGAATTTTGGGGTGGGAAATTCGCTTCACTTGTCCCATTTTTTGTATACTTGGTAGTGATGATCTATGTCAATCTGATCTTAGGTACCATGGACTGGGGAGCCAGTGCGGCTATCGTCTGTTTTGCGCTGGTGATCGGCAGCATCCTCTGCAAAACACCAGGGAAATACTGGAGTGTTGCAATCAAGGGTATGGCAACCCCAGGTTGTATGTACATCAATATGATGCTGTTTCTCGTCAGTATCTTCGCCTATGTGATCCGCTATTGTGATTTGTCCAGCGGACTTGTGTGGTTTGGGCTTTCCATCGGCATTACAGGCAGCGCTTTCGCCGTGTTCGCCTTCTTTGCCACCGCTGTCATGTCTACCGCCACTGGTTCCACGTTTGCTTCACTGTTTACAGCGTTCCCTGTACTTTATCCCGCCGGTGTGATGTTAGGCTGCACGCCGGCAATCCTGGCCGGTGCCATTTACTGTGGTTCTCACTTTGGCAACAATTTGGCACCCGTTGCGGATACGACAATTCTCTCTGCAACGACTCAGTTTTATAAAAACGGGCCAAACGCAGGAGAAAACGCGGACATCCCGGGCTGTGTCGCTACGCGCTTCAAATACTGCTTGTTGGGAGCCCTTCTCGCGGTAATATACTATTTTGTTGTGGGAGGACAAGGAACTGTCGTTGCCAGCCCGGCCGACCTGGGCAGCACATACACTCCGCTGCCTCTGGTTATGTTGCTGCCGGTTGCACTCACCGTTATTATCGCGTTCAAAACGAGGGATGTGTTCATCGCCGCATCCATCGGAACCGTGGTTGCAATGGCTACCGGACTTGTCACTGGTCTGATCACATTTAGTGATATTATCAGTTTCCAAGGCGGAACTTCATCCGGAATTATCATGGATGGTTTCAATGGAATGCTCTCTATTGTACTGGTCATCATGATTTTCTATGGCGTATCAGAAACCATGCATGCCTCCGGCATTTTTGAAACCTTAGTGGGGGGACTGGCAAAGG
>CALWLM010000161.1 GCA_944381515.1 uncultured Lachnospiraceae bacterium
GTAAAATATACAATCAGGATATTGCTGCCGCTTTCCGTCTCCTGCACCTGATTTTCCGTTGCGGCCTCCGTCTGTCCCTCGGCCTGCCCGTCTGTTCCTGTCTGAACGCTGCTCTGCTCCGGCGTACCGCTTTCCTCTGCGTCTGTCCCCGACTCTACTGCTGCCGTACTCTGCGCCGCCTGGCCCGCTTCATCGTTCTCCGCACTCTGACAGGCTCCCAAAACAAGGGAAAGCATCACTGCCGCTGCCACAACCACTCCAGTTTTTTTGATGCTCTTTGCCGCTTCTCTTATGGAATTTCTAAATTTCTTTCTCATTTATTTACTCCTCGTATGAGCATTGTCCCGTGTCGCTGCAAGAGCCACAACCAACCAGACCGGCGTTATTTCCCCTTCAAAGGTTACAGGAGTTTTGAGCCGCAAAAACACCATGGCCGTCGCCAAAACGTCCTTCTCGTATTGGGCATGGGGCATAGCTACTCCTTCTGCAACGATCACCCCGCCTCTTCTCTCCCTGCATGAATCCAGTAAACGCCCCGTATAAGAAGCTTCCACCTTTCCTGTATTGACCATTTGCTCTCCGGCAGCCTGCACGGCATCTTCCCAGCTGTCAGCAGCAAAATCCAGCAGCACACCTCCGTCAGCGGCGAAATCACTGAGCAGCTTTCCCATGCCTACACTTTTCTCCGGCTTGCTGTCAAAAAAGTCCCGCAGCCGGCCTTCCAGTCTGGAATAATTTTCAATGCTGCACTCCTGCGCAATGAGCATCATCAGGTGATTAACCAGAGCTTCCTTTGTTTTTTTACAATCATAAGATCCTTTGCTCAAATGGACCGCTATTTTTTCAATATCATCCCCGTTTAGTAAAGGACTCACATAAATCACCGGCTCTTTCCAGTCTCCAAACAGCGGCACTGTGGATACGATAAATTCCACATCGGAACGATCCTGATTTTGCAGATCATTAACTGCGCACACTCCTTTGACAGATATATTCGGAAATTCTGTCATCAGCCTGGTAACTAACATATTGCTGGTTCCTATTCCACTGGTACAGACTACCAAAACTTTATGGAAATAATCGCTTATCCCTCGATTTCGCTCGATGGCAGAAGCCACATGCATTGTAAGATAAGCCGTCTCATCTTCATTGAACAATACGCCAAGCTTCTCCTCTATGCCTCTGGCCGCCTCTCCACAGGCAGAAAAAATACTGGTATATAAAGTTTTAATCTCTTCCCGAAGAGGGTTTTCCCAGTGCATGCCGCATCTTAATCGGTTGAGAGCAGGTCTCATATGAATCATCAGGCTTTTAAATAATTCCCCGTCGTTTTCCAGAGCAATACCCAGCTGTCCCTGTACCCGTTCCACAAAATCTTTTACAAGAGTTTTATCATCGATCGCCAGGTTTTCATGCCCTGACGTAAAATATTTGTTTTGACAGGCCAGATTCAGCAGGATACCCAGACTCTCCGCATCATCCAGACAGATATGTTCGCCCTCCTCCAGCAGCCTGCGATTTTCCTGTAACCACTCCACATTGACAGTGTCCACATAACCATAATCTCCAAGTCGGAGCGTTTTGGGAAGAACATGACCTTGACGGATTCTGGTAATACAGATGCATAAATAAAAATAAATCCGCGAAAATGATTCATCTGAAAACTTGATTCGGTTATCCGTCTCATATTTTCGAATAAAATTGCGAATCACCTTTAAATGAACACCAGCGGTAAAACGTTCCGCCAAATCATTGATATAAGCATTCAGCGTCAAAAGTTCACCTGCCAAAAGTCCCCGATACAGTCTTTGATAATCAAGAGTCTTTGGCTCTCGCAGCATAAAGTCCAAAATTGCTTGTCTCCAATCATACTCCTCACCTTCCAGGCTCATCCCCACTCTCGTTTTTTTCGTCAGACGCAAATTGCGCCGGTTCAGCCACTTCTCACATCTGGCCAGATCACGAATCGCCGTGTTTCTTCCAATTCCCACCAGTTCAGACAACGTATTCAACGTAAACCGCTCTGTATTCAGCAAAATGAAATGAAGTATTCTCTCTTCCCTCTCCTGGTCTCCATACCGGTCTTCCTTTTTTAGTTCATACAAAATGGTCTTGATACGTTGGCGATCCAGCCTGCTCCGCTCAATTCCAATTCCCCGGTTTCGGTCACGAACCAGTTCTACGCCTTTCTGGCTCAGAAAGTCTTCCGCGTAATTCAAATCATCACGAAGTGTCCGCACTGATATCCCAAATTTTCTGGCAAGTTCATCTGTGGTAATAAAGTTACGATTTTCCAGCAACATCTGGATCAATTCCGTTCTTCTGTTGACCATATTCCCCTCCGTCCTTCACAGCGAAAGCAAATCTGGTATTTTCAGATAAAAATAGCATTTTCCTCCATAAACACCGTTCTTTTTCTTTGTTTTTATGTATTCATAATAACAATCTTTTATTTAATATTCAATTAGTTGAAATTTCCTTTTTCCTTCCCGCCAATTCGGCAAAAAGCGAATCAATTAATTTGGCATTAATAGAACGAAAAAAACAGGCCAAACTCGGCCTGCCGCTGCTTTTCATAGCTTTTATTTTTCAGTGTATCTCTCTAAAAAAGGCAAAAAACAATACTAATGCCTGTATTTAATAACCCTCGCACTTTTTGAGCACATCTTCCACATTGACTTCAACCAAAATGATGTCGCTTCCGATCTGACGCACGCAGCGAAAAGGAATCACATATTCCGTATCACGGCCAAAAATACCACAGATATGACCAGGACCAGGCACAATAAAGGCCGCGATGCAGCCGCTGGGAAATTCAAACACCACATCACTGACAAAGCCGAGCCGGCGGCAGTCGCAGATATTGATAACCTCTTTTTCCTTTAAATCATAAAGACGCACCAGGCACCTCCGCTGCATCTTCTTTTTACTATTTTATGCAGATGCCGCGCAAAGGTTCCCGGGACTCATTACTTTTAAAAAAGGGACTTTGAAGCCCCATCCAGACTCCAAAATCCCTTTCCGTTCCCTATACTGCTGTTTCTTATACTGCTCTTCCTTATACTGCTGTTGCTTATACTGTAGTATTTTTGCTGTACCTGGCTCTTCTTCTATATTTCGCCTTTTCTGTCACGCTGTGGCCTCTTCAAACTGCGCATTGTACAGCTGCGCATAGAAGCCGTTCTTCGCCAGCAGCTCTTCGTGTGTTCCCTGTTCCACAATATCGCCGCCCCGCATTACCAGGATCAGATCTGCATCCCGAATCGTAGACAGACGGTGAGCGATGACAAAGCTGGTCCGCCCTCTCATCAGATTATTCATAGCCTTCTGAATACGCTGCTCCGTTCTGGTATCCACAGAGCTGGTTGCCTCATCCAAAATCAGCACTTTATTATCCGCCAGTATGGCTCTGGCAATGGTCAGCAGCTGCTTCTGCCCCTGCGAAACATTGCTGGCCTCCTCATTAAGCTCCATCTGATACCCGCCCGGCAGGGTCTGGATGAAATGATGGGCATGGGCCGCCTTAGCAGCTTCTATGACTTCCTCATCGGTGGCGTCCTGTCTGCCATAGCGGATATTTTCCATGATGGTTCCCTTAAACAGCCAGGTATCCTGCAGCACCATTCCAAAGGCTTCTCTCAGCTCTCCCCGGTCAAAATCCCGCACATCATAGCCGTCAATGAGAATCCGTCCCGCATTGACATCATAAAAGCGCATCAGCAGCTTTACCATAGTGGTTTTGCCGGCGCCGGTAGGCCCTACAATGGCAACGGTCTGCCCCGGCTCCACTCTGGCGCAGAAATCGTTGATAATTACCTTATCCGGCGTATAGCCGAAATGCACGTGGTCAAAGGTCACCTGTCCCTTCAGATCGGCCGCCGTCACCGGCCTTTCTCTGGTCACAAGCTCACCCTTTTCATTCTCTGTCTGTTCCGTAAGCATCGCATGATGAGCCGCCTTCTGATCCTCCTCCTCTTCTTCGAGGAATTCAAAGACACGCTCAGCCGCAGCCGCCATAGACTGCAGCATGTTGGTCACCTGCGCAATCTGATTAATGGGCTGCGTAAAGTTGCGCACATACTGGATAAAGGCCTGAATACTGCCCACTGTGATCGCGCCGGAGATGGCCAGAACGCTTCCGGATACCGCCACGCCCACATAACCCAGATTTCCTACAAATTGCATAATGGGCTGCATCATGCCGGAAAAGAACTGAGACTTCCATGCGGATTGATAGAGAATCTGATTATCCCGGTTGAAGTCTTCCAAAACCTTCTCTTCCCGATTGAAAGCCTTTACCACGTTCAGACCGCCGTATACCTCCTCTACCTGGCCATTGACATGACCCAGATACTCCTGCTGAGCCCGGAAAAATCTCTGGGACCGCTTCATCACAATCATAATCAGGAGCATGGAAACCGGCAGAATTACCAGAGCAATCAGCGTCATCAAGGGACTAATGGAAAGCATCATAATCAGCACACCGATCATCGTTGTCACCGAGGTGATCAGCGTCGTAATGCTCTGATTCAGGCTCTGTCCAAGAGTATCCACATCGTTGGTGATGCGGGAAAGCACCTCTCCATTGGTTCTGGACTCAAAATAATTCATCGGCATCCGGCTGATTTTCTCAGACAGCTGCCGCCGGAATTGATAGCTGACCTTTTGGGAAATCCCCGACATAATCCAGCCCTGAATGAAGGAAAAGGATGCGCTTAAGGCGTACATTCCCAGCAGGAACAGCAAAATCTGCCCTACCTTTCCGAAATCAATGCCGCCCAGGCCCTGTACCTTGAGCACCAGACCATTAAATAACTCATCCGTCGCCTTGCTCAAAATCTTAGGTCCCAAAATATTAAATACTGTGCTCCCGATGGCAAACACCATCACAAAAATCAGGCCGACCCGGTAGGATGCAATCGTCCCCAGCATCTTGCCAATTGCCTTTTTAAAATCCTTGGGCTTTTCCCCCGCCATACGGCCGCCGCCCATTCCGTGAGCCGGCCGTCTGGATCTCGTCTGTTCGCTCATCCTTCCTGCTCCTCCTTTCCCGCTGTCATATCCTTGCTGTCTTTATCCTTCTTCGAACCCTTCTGAGTATTTTCCCCCGAAATTCCGTCTTTTAGAAGTCCGTCTTGCTGGATTCCGCCGTTTTGCAGTTCCTCTTCTGACAGCTGGGACCGGGCGATCTCCTGATAAGCCGGACAGCTTTGCAGCAATTCCTCATGGGTGCCCTTTCCAACTATCTTTCCTTCATCCAGAACCAGAATCTGGTCCGCATGGAGAATGGTGTTGATTCTCTGAGCTACAATCAGCACAGTAGCATGAGCAGTCTTTTCGCTCAGGGCCTTTCTCAGGGCCACATCCGTCTTATAGTCCAGAGCGGAAAAGCTATCGTCAAAAAGATAAATCTTCGGCTGCTTGGCAATAGCCCGCGCAATGGACAGTCTCTGTTTCTGTCCGCCGGACACATTGGTGCCGCCCTGGGATATAGGGCTTTCAAATCCATCGGATTTGGCTGTGATAAATTCTGTGGCCTGGGCAATCTCCGCCGCCTCTCTCATCTGTTCATCCGTGATTTCCGGACCGCCAAATTTCAGATTGGTTTCGATGGTTCCGGAGAACAGAATTCCTTTTTGAGGGACATAACCCAGCAGCGACCGCAGCTCTGCCTGGGACAGGTTTCTTATATCTACGCCGTCTATTGTAACCGATCCCTCCGATACGTCATAAAAACGGGGAATCAAATTCAGCAAGGTGGACTTTCCGCAGCCGGTGCTCCCGATGATTGCCGTGGTTTTGCCGGGCGACGCAGTAAAGGAGATATTCGACAGAGCGTTTTCGTCGGCGCCGGGATAACGGAAATTCACGTCGTGGAAGACCAGCTCGCCAGTCCAATCCTCTTTATCCTTTACCACCAGCTCTGACGCCGGAGCATCCTCAATAACCGGCTCCGTCTCCAGCACCTCGTCGATTCTGCCTGCCGCCACTCCCGCGCGGGGCAGCATAATCGATACCATTGTAAGCATCAGGAAGGCGCTGACAATCTGCATTGTATAGGTGATGAAAGCGATCATATCGCCTACCTGAAGGCTGCCCATATCAATTCCCTGAGCGCCTACCCATACAATGAGCACTGTGATTCCATTCATAATAAACATCATCACAGGCATCATGAACGTCATGACGCGGTTGGTAAACAGCTGCGTTTTCATCAGATCCTGATTGGCCCGGTCAAACCGCTGTTCCTCATAACGCTCTCTGCTAAAAGCGCGGATTACCGGAAGGCCCGTAAGGATTTCTCTGGCCACCAGATTGAGCCGGTCCACCAGCTCCTGCATTTTGCGGAATTTCGGCATGGCCACCTGCACCAGTATCAGCACCAGGGACACTACGGCAGCCACAGCCACCGCAATAATCCACTCCATTCCCGTACTGGTTGTAGCTACCTTGATAATGCCGCCTATGCCTAAAATCGGAGCATAGGCCACCATACGCAGCAGCATAACCGATACCATCTGTACCTGCTGAATATCATTGGTGCTGCGCGTAATCAGAGATGCCGTTGAAAAGTGATCCAGCTCCGTATGAGAGAAAGAAACCACTTTGGCAAACACCTGGCTGCGCAGCCTCATACCGACGCCGGCCGCCGTACGCGCCGCCAGAAAACCTACCAGAATGGCCGTTGCCATAATCAATATAGAGATCCCCAGCATTTCGGCACCGGTCTTTAACAGGTAATTGGTCTGTATTTTGCCCATATCCATGCCAATGGCCTCATATTCTGTCTGCACGTAGAGAATCGCCCGCTGGCTGATCAGCGTATCCGACAGATCTCCCATCTGCTCGCTCATTGCTTCCCGCAGCGCCTTCACCGTCTCGTCGGGCAATCCATTCTCTCCGCCCGTCTCCCCTGCGGACGCTCCGCTTAAGCCTGCCAGCAAGGCGGCCATCTGCGGCGACAGCTCGCTTTCTTCTATGGATGCAGCCCCCTCCTGCAAGGAAGAGATCATCACCATGGGAAATTCAAAACAGCTCTCCAGGCGATCCAGCTCCTCGCCCTTATGCGCCGTCAGCAGATAGAGAGCCTCCTGAGAGAGAGCCGGATATTCCTCCGTCAGCTGCTGCAATTCTGCCTCCTCCAGCGTATCGGCGCTCACCCTTCGGTATGCGGCATTTACCGTTTCTCTCTCATCCGAAGTCATAAGCGCGGTCAGCTGCTTCCACTGGGATTCCCGAATTGCTTCCGGCACGGCCCTCTCGATTCCCCCCTGCTGTATTCCCACATCCACAATGCTGGAAGTATAGCTGGGCAGGGACAGATCCCCGTATGCCTGCAAAATAAGAAGCAAAATAATCGCAATGACTGATGCTTTTGATTCGCGCAGATATTTCAGTATTTTAAGCATCCTTGTTCTCCTTTTCCTTTATGTTTTCCACAGATTTGCACGCTTCCATCTCTGGAGCCCCTTGGCCGCCAGCAGTCTGGCCGTCCACAACAGACTGCACCACGTCCACCAGACGGTTCATTAAATAGAGCAGCTGGCGCATATCTTCCTCGCCCATTTGAGCAGCTACCCTGCCGAACTGTATCCGAAGTTTCTCTTTTCCTTCCACCAATACAGCCCGCCCTTTGTCTGTCAAATAAATCAGGACATTGCGCCGGTCTCTTGCATCCGCAGCCCTCTCAATAAAAGCCTTGGCCTCCAGGGAACGAAGCGTCCTGGAGAGCGCCTGAGGCGACGCTTCTACCAGCTCGGCCAGCATGGAGGCGTTGGCTCCCTTACCATCGTGCCGCTTATTCCACCGTTCCAATGCCGCCAAAGCAGCAAACTCGCCACGGTTCACCTCTCCGATCATATGGCTCAGATGAAGGCGGCCCAACCGCCGGATTGTCTGCATAAACTGTCTTTCCATCTCCCGTTCTTCCATTTTATTTCCTCCTTTGCCGGGGATGACAATCGTTTAACGCCGTTAATTATTAACCGTGTGGATTATTTTACTACGTCTTTCCTTCTCCGTCAATAGACTTGCCAAAAGTTTAGATTTCTTTCACAATATGAACCGGATTTTGCCCCCGTGAATCAAATTTCCCCTGTGAATCAGATCTTCCCCTGTGAACCAGGTTTTCCCCTGTATTTTTGAAATTGCAAAAGCCTGTTTTCCTCTGTCTGCAAAAGAAAAATCCTTTCTTTATACAGACGCCGGATAAACAGGCCTGCAAAGTTATGAATTATCGGTATTCTATTATTCGCTGACAATCCGATAGTATACTTTGGCCGTCATGGCGTATACCATCGCATACAGAACGGCAAAGACCAGTACCGTTATCACAGTGGTCATCAAAAACAATCCCACATCGTTCAGATTAAACAGAGCGATCAGGCGCACAATAATCGGAAAGGCAAAGGCCACATGAATCACTGCCGTTATGAGAGGCAAATAAAAGACGCTGAGTACCTGACTGCGGATGGATGCGCGCACCTCCTGGCGGCTGAGCCCCACCTTCTGCATGATCTGATAGCGCTCCCTGTCGTCATAGCCCTCGGATATCTGCTTGTAGTACATAATCAGCACGGCCGCCATGACAAACAGAAGAGCCAAAAAGACACCCAGAAACAGCAGGCCGCCGTTCATTTCATAATAGGAGGCCGTATTGTCATAACGATTCTCGATTCCTCCCTGGGGAATACCCGTCTCTGTCAATAGAAGAGACATCTGCTCCTGCACCGCCTTAACCTGTGCTTCATCCCCCAGATCAAAACCATAGACATAGCGCAGCTGATCCAACGCCGGATCACAGTTATAAAAGATGCTGTCCTCCACTCCGATCTCCTGATCTACGGCGGTTTCAATCTGCGAAAGCACGCCTGTATCCGCCGCCAAAATCACATATACATCGGCCACATTGTAAGAATCCGTAAGAGCCGCAGGATCTATCCCCGCTTCATCAAAGGTCATCCTTCCTGCAATCTGAAATGTCAGGCCGGATACCCCCAGAGTATCCCCCGGAATATCATTTCCCCGATACAGAAGAAATACCTGATCTGCTTTCAAAGCTTCCGGCAGCGTCCCGGCAGTCATCTGCCGGAAATCGTCGATCCGGATAAAATGAGCCTCTGCGCTGACCATCATATCCTGCGCGCCCACCGGTCCTCTCAGATTGCTTCCTTCCCGTACCATCGCTCCATACATCTCCCGGTAGCTGATCACATTCTGCGCAGACAGACCGTTTTCCGCCAGATACTGATTCACCGCTTCCTCATAGGTATCCGCCTGGCTCTCTGTCACCATATTGGCATAAACCATCAGCTCCCGGGGATAGCGGCTGTGAATCATATTTTCACTGCCTGCATACAGCGCCACCGTCGTTGACAGCATAACCAGCACCATTGTGGACAGAATACAGATATTGGCCAGTCCCACCGCATTCTGCTTCATTCGGTAGAGCATGCCGGAAACAGAGATAAAGTGGCGGGTCTTATAATAGTAACGTTTTCTCCCCCGCAAAAACTTGAGCCAGGCAATACTCCCTGCCGTAAACAAAAGATATGTGCCGATAATCACCAGTATCACCGCCGCAAAAAACAGGGTCAGGGCCGTAATCGGAGATTCCGTGGTGATGGAAATATAATAGCCCGTCCCCAGGCAAAGAACGCCCAGTATCGCCATCAAAAGCTTTGTCTTTGGCTCCTGCTCCCCCGCCTTCTGCTGCTGCAAAAGCTGTACGGGACTTGCCAGATGGATTTGGCGCAGTGCATTCAGCCAGGTAAACAGAAAAATCAGTCCAAAGAGGATTACCGCACTTTTCAAAGCGCTGAACGAAATATAAAAACCCAGCTGCACCGGAAAATCCATCAGTCTCAGCAAAAACAGATACATAAGTTTGGTCAGCAGCACCCCGCCTCCAAAACCGACTGCGATTCCCACTGCCGCCACAATAAGAGTCTCCCACAGAAGAATCCGGCCCAGATGCCGCTTTTCCATGCCCAAAATATTAAAAAGAGCAAACTCTTTTTTTCTCTGCTTAATCAGAAAGCTATTGGTATAAAACAGAAAGATCACGGCAAACAGCGCGATTACGAATGTACCCAGCCCCATGATCATTGCAACTACCGTTCCTCCTCTCAGATCCTGAATACCGGGATTATCCGCCATGCACTGAAAACTGTAGTACATAAGCACTGTTCCAATCACTGTCAGAATATAAGGGATATAGGTCTTTTTATTATTGCGGATATTCTGCAAAGCCAATCGGAAATAGAAAAAGCGCCTCATGCCTGCCTCCTCCCGCTGCCCGTAGCTATGGTGGTCAGCGTATCCGATATTCTCTGATACATCTCCTCTCGCCCAAGGGATGCCCGATACAGCTGGTGGAAAACCTGTCCGTCTTTGATAAACAGCACTCGTCCCGCATGACTGGCCGCTGCGATGGAATGGGTCACCATCAGAATGGTCTGCCCTTCGCGATTGATGTCGGCAAACAGAGACAATAGCTCCTCGCTGGCTCTGGAATCCAGAGCTCCGGTAGGTTCATCGGCCAATAAAAGCCGCGGAGCCGTAATCAATGCTCTGGCAGCCGCCGTTCGCTGCTTCTGCCCGCCTGATATTTCATAGGGATACTTGTTTAAAATATCTGCAATTCCCAGCCGATGAGCCAGCGGAGTAATTCTTTTTACCATCTCCTCGTAGCTTTTTCCGGCCAGCACCAGAGGCAAAAATATATTATCCTGAACGGAAAAGTTATCCAGCAAATTAAAATCCTGAAACACAAAGCCCAGATTATCCCGGCGAAAAGAGGAAATCTCCCTCTCCTTGAGGGCGACAATGCTGCGCCCCTCCAGGAGCACCTCTCCCACCGTAGGCTTATCAAGAGCAGCCAGAATGTTGAGAAGAGTGGTCTTTCCCGACCCGGACTCTCCCATAATCGCCACATACTCCCCGGCCTCCACCGAAAAGCTCACGTCCTTTAACGCCTGTATTTTTGCTCCGCCCAGGCGAGTGGTATATATTTTTTTCAGATGCGATACTTCTAATAATGCCATATTCGTCGTCCTCCTGTGATTGTGAGAACAGTATAGCAAAAAAGGAAAATGCCCTGCCATAGCCGCAGCTTACATTTTCCTCTTTATCCTTACATTTTTGTAAGGCTGCCCGTTTTATTCCCACTGTACCGACATCGAATCCAGATCCATCCATACTCGCGTACCCTTTCCCTCTTCCGATTCAATGCCTATCTCATGAGATAATCTTTTCATGATTCCCTGACACAAATACAGGCCAATCCCCGTGGCATTTTTATCCACTCTGCCGTTCAGCCCGGTAAACCCTCTCTCAAAAACCCTGGGCAAATCCTCGGCCCGTATACCGATTCCCGTGTCCTCAATAACCAGACGGCAAGGGTGGGCCTGATCCAAATAAATAGAGATCCCGCCGCTGTGGGTGTATTTGAGCGCATTGGACAGCACCTGCTCTATGACAAACTGCAGCCATTTACCGTCCGTAAGCACACGCACTTTAAGCGGCTCATAATGCAGATACAGATGCCGATGAATAAAAGTGCGGGAGTATTTTTTGACCGCCGCCCGCACAAGCTCATCCAGATCGTTGCGGTGCAGATCCAGATCTGTTCCCATATCCTCCATTCTCAGATAAGTAAGAACCATCTCCACGTATTCCTGAATCCGAAAAAGCTGCTGGCCTATCAGCTCCCGGTCCAGACCGCTTTCCGACTGCAAAAGCATGCCCATAGCCGCAATGGGCGTCTTGATTTGATGGACCCACATCGTATAATATTCCAGCATATTGCTGCGGCTGTAAGCAGCCTGGGCCCGCTCTGTCAGACGGCTTCTCTGCAGGGAAACCACCAGCTCCTGATAGGCTTTTTCCAGGGCGTCCCTGGGCGGAGGCAAATGATCGTCGATCTCCTCCAGCTGGCTCTCCAGCCATCTGAGGGTATCCCACCGCCTCTTATAATCTCCGTAATCGAGCGCCAGAGGAACCAGCCCTGCCGCCAGGCACAAAAGCAGACCATATATCAGCGCCTCCAGAGGGAAACGATACAGAATAAAAATCAGTATCAGTATCAAAAAGCAGAAAAGCAAATATCCCAATATTCTTTTTCTGCTGCTCAGATAAGCCCTCAGACTGTTCATCCCTTCTCCTCCCCTGGCCCGTCTTCTCCGATCTGATATCCCAGCCCTTTGCGGGTCGTAATCATATCCTCCAGCCCCGCCTCCTTCAGCTTTTTGCGCAGACGATTGATGTTGACCGTCAGAGTATTGTCATCCACAAAGCTGTCCGAATCCCACAGATGTTCCATCAGCCGGTCGCGGCTGACCGCCCGTCCCTTGTTTTCCAGCAGCACCTGTAAAATACGGTATTCATTCTTGGTCAGCTCCATTCTCTGATTCCGATAGGTAAGGGTGGCGGAATCCATATTCAGGATTGCGCCGTGAAATTCCAGCAAATGACTCTGACCGGCAAAGTCGTAGCTGCGTCTGAGGAGGGCCTGCACCTTGGCCGTCAGTACGTTCAGATCAAAAGGCTTGGCAATAAAATCATCGCCGCCCATATTCATGGCCATAACCACATTCATATTGTCTGAGGCCGATGAAATAAAAACCACCGGCACTTTGGATACCTGCCGGATCTGCGCGCACCAGTGATAGCCGTTGTAAAAAGGAAGCGTAAGATCCAAAAGCACCAGCTGCGGCCCAAATTGGACGAAATCATGCATGACGCAGTGAAAATCCGAAACCGCCCGGACCTCATACCCCCATCCTGTCAAATGCTTCGCCATCGCTGCGGCAATAATTTCATCGTCCTCAACAATCAGGATTCGATACATTTTTTCTCTCCCTGCTCACTTTCCTGTCCTTTATTTTTGTCAATCACAGATTCAACAGATTCTCTGCCGCTATTGTAGCACAACGGCAAATATCTGAGAAGCATCAAGTTGCGGCAGAGCCGGAACCAATATGTCAAAGAGCCTGCCGGTAATGGAACAACAAAAAAGACTCCTGAAAACTCAGGAGTCTCTCACGAGCTGACGAGCAGATTCGAACTGCCGACCTCCTCATTACCAATGAGGTGCGCTACCAACTGTGCCACGTCAGCGTCTTTGTTGCTGTCTGTCTGATCTCTCAGCGCCAGCAAAAAATACTATACACTATTCGGCGCAGGTTGTCAACTAAAATTTTATTTTTTTTGCAACTATTTTTTTCCTAATTTTTGCCATCCGTTGTTTTGCCCTTTGCCGTTTCAAATGGTCCTGAAAGACTGGGGGCTGAACAGAGAATCTCTCTGTCCAGCCTCCCGTTTCCATCATTAGATTCCCAGATAATCCTTTACAATCTGATTCATGTTCCAGGATACCCAAGAGTTGGTGTTATAATAGTTGGATACATCCTCCGTACCGCCGTTGGCTGTGGAGTCGCGGAAACCTGCCTGCATCTTGTTGGTCAGGCAAATGAAGATGTAGTTGTGATCCGGGTCCGCATACACGGTTGTGCCGGTAAAGCCGTCATGACCAAAAGCGTTCTCCGTGGCGCTCTCGCCCATCCAGCTCTGATCCAGCTTGAAGCCGTAGCCAAACTCCTCGGACAGAACCGGATTGCCCTCTTCATCGGTATGATTTTCCTGATAGGTGGTATGTCTCGTTGTGAAGAGCTCTACCGTCTCAGGGCTGTACAGACGCACACCGTTGTATTCGCCGCCGTTTAACATGCACTGCAGCAGGATGCTCAGATCATGAGCCGTAGAGAACAGACCTGCGTGACCGGCCACACCCTGGCCGCCCATACCGGCATTGCCGTCGTTTACCTCACCAATCAGAGTGTAATCTCTCCAACCGTCAAACTCTGCGAATGCCTCGGCATCCTTCTCACAGTCGTAGCCAATGCCCGGCCAATTTTCCTCGTCTACCATACGGTACTCATAAGGATTTCCCAGAGAGGTTGCTGCAATCTGATCCTCGGTGAAGCCGTTCTCCAAAGGATTATAGGTGGTGGAGGTCATGCCCAGAGGCTCATAAACATTTTCCTTTACGAATACATCCATATCCTGACCGGTAACAGCCTCAACGATGAAGCCCAGCGTCATGAAGGAGAAGTCGGAATACATAGGCTCCGATCCATCCGTCTTGAACTCTTCCACCAGTTCCAGATTCTTGATGTACTCCAGCTGCTCCTCCTTGGTATCGCAGTACAGGAAGGTTGCTTCCCACTGAGGCAGTCCGGAGGAATGAGTCAGCAGCTGCGCAATGGTGATGTCGCCCTTGCCATTGGCCTCAAAGCCCGGCAGATAGTCCGCTACCTTGTCGTCTACGCTGATCTCTCCCCGATCCACCAGAATCATGATGGACTGAGTGGTCGCCATAACCTTGGTAATAGACGCCAGATCAAAAAGCGTATCCGTGGTCATCTCGCGGGGATTTTCCGTCTTTACATAGACCGGATTCGCGTAGGTGGAACCCTCGGCCTCATAATCCGCATCGTAATAATGTGCGTAGCCATAGGCTTTCTCAAAGATAACCTCGCCGTCCTTCATAGCCAGAACAACGGCGCCCATGCCTTCTTTTCCGTGAGGATAGCCGGCATCATTCTTCAGGTAGCCGTCCAGCTCCTCATTCCAATAGGCATCCATCTGCTCTTCCAGAGAAGCAGTTGTTCCTTCCGTCTCCTCAGCCGTGGTCTCCTCCTGCGTGGGAGCCTCCGTCTCTGCAGCCGCTGTCGTTTGGGCTGTTGTTTCCTCTGCGCCTGCGCTGGTCTGATCGCCGCTGCCCGAGCAACCGGCCAGCATCAGCATACATGCGGCCATCAGCAGGGCTGCAGCCCTTTTGGAAACCCTCTTCCAAACTGTTTTCCTTCTTCCCATTTAGATATCCTCCTCATATCATTTTTATTTTTCAGCATACCGCTGGGATACGGCAGCATGAAATTCACTGGTTCAGGCAAACTCCTCTTTTGCCGTTACAGATACATGTGTAGATACATATAGTACAATATTTTGTATATTGATCTCAAAAAAAGAAGCCTCTCCATTTTTTAACAATGGAAGAAATTGTTCGAAAATACAAAATAATGTATATTGATCTCTGAATATAGGATAGCATACCCTACCGCTCTTGTCAAGCTTAAAGTGAATAATATTTGCTTCTTTTCCCTTATATTTGCTTGAATCCTTCCTTCTTCACCGTTATACTAAAAGGCAAAGGTACTATGCGAGGAGGCTACGCTATGGAATATGGACTAATCGGAGGAAAGCTGGGACACAGCTATTCAAAAATCATACACGAAAAATTGGCGGACTATCATTATGAGCTTGCGCCGCTGCAGCCGGAGGAGCTGGGCCCCTTCCTCACCGCCCGGACCTTTCAGGGAATCAACGTAACGATTCCTTACAAAAAAGATGTTATTCCTTATCTGGATGAGCTGGATGATGACGCCCGGTCTATTGGCGCCGTCAATACCATTGTAAACCGCAGCGGCCGGCTGACCGGGCACAACACAGACTGCTCCGGCTTCCGGTATATGATGAAAAAGGCCGGTGTCAAAGCAGCCGGCAAAAAGACTCTGGTGCTGGGAACAGGAGGCGCCGCCCAGGCCATTCTGGCAGCCCTCTCTTACGAGCAGGCAGGTCCCATTATCAGCGTCAGCCGTACTGGAAAAGGCGGCGCCGTCACCTATGAAGAATCCGTCCGCCTTCACCGGGATGCCCGTCTTATCATCAACACCACGCCAGCCGGCATGTATCCCGATGTGGACGCCGCCCCCCTGGATCTTACCCCTTATACGGACTGCGAGGCTGTTTTGGATATCATCTATAATCCGTCCGAAACCCGCCTCACCGCCCAGGCCAAGGCGCTGGGCATGAAGGCCGCCACCGGTCTGACCATGCTGGTGGCCCAGGCAGCCTGCGCCTGCCAGCTTTTCACCGGTCAGCCCATACCGGAACAGCGAATCGACGAAATCACCGAAGAGCTTATCCAGGAACTTATGGAGGCAAGACATGAATAAATCCACCTATACCGTCCCCTGTATTTATCAAAAAACCGCCGGACCGGACGCAGCCTCTGCCAAGCCGGTCATGGTCACTGTTCCCGGCTCCAAGAGTATTACCAACCGGGCGATGCTTTTAGCTGTGCTGGCCGACGGCGTTACAGATCTGTCCGGCGCACTCTTTTGCGACGATTCCCGTCATTTCCTGCAATGCGTCCAGGATCTGGGATTTACGGCCGAGGCGGATGAGGACACTCGGCGCATCCGCATCAACGGTCTGGGCGGACAGCTTCCCTCCCGCCAGGCCTCTCTGTACGTGGGAAGCGCCGGCACCGCCGCCCGCTTCATCACCGCTCTTTTGGGCAGCGCAGAGGGCGTTTACCATCTGGACGCTTCCCCTCAGATGCGCCGCCGCCCCATGGCCCCTCTGCTCCATGCCCTGCGGAGTATGGGCGCGGAAATACACTGCGAAGAAAAGGAAGGGTTTTTCCCCTTCACCATCACCGGACATGGTTTTGGCAGCCATCGGCTATCCATCGATATTGACCAGAGCAGTCAGTTTTTAAGTGCTCTGCTGATTGCTGCCGTTCGCTCCGATCAGGATATCTTGATCGATACCACAGGCAGCCACGGCATGGCTTATATCGCCATGACCATTCGGATGATGGAACAGTTTGGCGTAAAGGTTGAAATTCTCCCCGGCGCTGACGGCCGTCCTTCTTCGTTTCGGATTCCCGGCAGGCAGACTTATCGCGCCTGTTCCTACCCGATAGAGCCGGATGTGTCCGCCGCCTGCTATTTTTACGCCATGGCTGCCCTTTTAGGCGTCAGCGTACTGGTGGAAGGAGTTCATCTCTCCTCCATGCAGGGAGATCTAAAGCTTCTGCGCATTCTGGAGCAGCTGGGCTGCCATCTCGCCGATACAGCGGAAGGCATCCTCCTTACCGGTCCGGCAGAAGGCCGCTATCCCGGCATTACCGCAGACATGCGTTCCTGTTCCGATCAGGCCATTACTCTGGCAGCCCTGGCTCCCTTTGCCCAGACACCTACCCGGATCACCGGCATCGGTCATATACGCGGTCAGGAGTGCGACCGGCTGGCTGCCATGGCCGCCGAGCTCACCCGCATGGGAATCCGCTGCGAAGAAGAAGCAGACTGCATCACCATCTGGCCGGGCCAGCCGCGGCCCGCCGTGGTTCATACTTATGAAGACCACCGCATGGCCATGGGCTTTTCTCTGATTGGTCTGCGCGCCCCGGGCATTGTCATTGACAATCCCGGCTGCTGCAAAAAAACCTTTGAGAACTATTTTCAGGTACTGGAACAAACCATAAACGCTCTCTGTCTATAACCGTCATACTGAGAAATGCGGGCCGCGAGACGCATTCTGCAAAAGGACAGCCGCAAAACCGACTGTCCTTTTTCTGTGCGCAGGCAGAAAGCCTGCTTTTCTCAATACATTCTCAGGCACATTCCCTTTACGGGTCGGCCGTCAATACCGCTCCGTCATGCAAGCCGGAGTACCAGACCTCTGCGGAGGATGCCTCTGCGTCAAACACCAGCGTATCGCCGGCTATATCAAATGTATAAACATAATCGTCATACTGGGTAACGGCGGTAAGTCGTTCCCCCTGAATCTGATAGGTTCCCTGACCAATATAGCTGCTGATGGGTGAAAAATGAAAGGTAAAGGTCCCGTCCGTTTTCAGCGTCAGCGCAGCGCTTTCCTCTTCCTCGGAACCCTGAAATCTGTACACCCGATCCATAAATTCCTGCGGCTCATAAAGCTCATCGGTAGATTTGAAACTCGTCTCCCTCTCCTGTTCATCGTAGGAAAATTCCATGGTGCACAGACGTATGGTTCCGTCCTGCAAATTTTCCACATAATTGCAAACCACGCCATTGCCCAGATAGACCAGGCTTCCCATAGAGGCTATTTCATATTCTTCTCCCCACTCCTGGGACACCAGAAACACACTTTCATCCCGAATAAAGGCAAGCTTCCACGGCGTTCCGGCGGCGTCTTCATACTGGATCACTCCATCCAGCCCGTAGGCCCCATCTTCAGCAATCACCCAGTCTGTAACCGTATAATTTTCCTCTCCATAATATTCCGCAAAAACGGCAAGCAGATATTCGCCGGAGATCTCCTCCGATCCCTGCGCCTGCGTTCCTGTTAAAGACGGATTCGTTTCTTTCGACTCCTCCGTCACTCTCTCCGGCTCCTGCAAAGTTTCCTGCGCCGCAGCATTCCCATTCGTACTTTCTTCGGCTCCCGTTTCCTCCAAAGGGTCCGTCAGAAAACAGGCTGCTGCCGTCAGGCAGAGAACGATTGCAGCTGCGCTCAGCCAAAGGGCAGGCTTTTTGTAATTCAGCACAGCCTTCACGCGCGCTTTGACTCCCACCTCCCCAAAGGCCAGCGGACCGGCAGAAAAACGGCGCCCCTGCGCGCTGCTGGCCAGCAGGGCTTCGCAATAGTCCGCTCTCTTTTCACGTTCCAGCTCCCGGATCACCCTTTCATCGCAGGCATATTCCAAATCTCTGCAAAGAAGCATATAGGCCAGCCATACGAGCGGATTGAACCAGTGAGCTGCCAGAAGCACAAAGCCGGCAGCCTTCCACCAGGGATCACGGCGGGCTATATGAGCACGCTCATGGGCAACGACCGCCTCGCGCTCCTCCTGCGTCAAGTGAAAAGGCATGTAAATCCGCGGACGAAAAAGCCCCAGCACAAATGGCGATGCAGCTTTTTCACACTGATATATGCAGCCCCCTACAGGTATTGCTGCGGCCACTCGCCTTCGCAGCGACACATAGCTTACCGCCCCATAAATCGCGAAGGCCGCCATACCTACAATCCAAATTCCGGCCAGCACCGGCAGCAGAACCTGCAAAGGGTTCGCACTTGCCTCCGGCGCAGGAGTAAACGCTGCCTGCATAACGGGATTGACCACCCGATCAAGTCCTGCAATTCCCGTATCCACTGCCGGCGACGAGTCCATCATAATCTCCGGATGGATCGTCTCCGCGCTGGGAATCAGACTAAATACGCTTTCCAGGGAAAACGGCAGCGCCAGGCGAATGCCCACCAGTCCCCACAGAGCTGCCCTTATTCCCTTGGGCGCCCGCCGCAGAAGCTGGCGAATCACAAGCACCGCCAATATAAGCCAGCTCGCAGCGATACTCATATTGACAATCCGTAAAAACAGGGCAGTCATTGCGGGCCTCCTTTCCGGTACCGATCGATCATTTTCTGTATTTCGTCGATCTCGTCCTCGGAGATTTTCCGGTGATTCGCAAAGGCCGCAATAAAGGCGGGAAGAGAGCCTTCAAACTTTTTTTCCACCAGTTCGTCGATTTCCGATGCCTGCACCTCTTCTTTTGATACCAGAGAAGTCACCATACCATTATCATTTTTCAGTACGCCGCGCTCGCCCAAACGCTTGATCACCGTATAGGTGGTAGTCCGCTTCCACCCAAGGGTCTCTCTGCAAAGCTTCACCAGCTCCGTAGTTGCAGCCGGCTCATGTTCCCACAAAATCAGGCAAAAACGATACTCGCTCTCAAATATTTTAGGTGTGCCCATATTCCGCCCCTTCTTTCATCGTTTTGTCCATTACACTATTTCGTCTAATAAATCAGTCTAATACATTAGTCTAACGTATTAGTCTATATGACTAGTCTACTATATTAGACACACCCTGTCAACATTAAAGTTTGACCGCAGCGAAAGCCTCTGCGCGCAGACTATGGGCATGCAGATTCTCTTTTTATTTGTCAGAATGAATTTTGCTGCGGATTTTCCGAAAATGGATTCATTAAACCTTCTTCGATTTAATCTCTCCCTTGGAAAGCAAAACCACCGTCTCGACCCCTACGGTTTCGCCAAACATGTCGACGCCTCTGGCTCGCTCCACCCGGTATCCCATATCGTTAAGCAGGTGAAGATCCCGCACCAGGGTACGGACCTCACAGGAGATATAAACGATCCTCCCCGGGCTCAGTTTTTTTGCCGCCTGCAGAAATTCCCTGCTGCTGCCGGAACGGGGCGGGTCCATAAAGAGCACGTCTATACTGCCGCCCTGACGGGCCAGCTCCGTCATAAAACGTCCCGCATCCTGCTCATGGAAGGTGACGTTTTCGATACCGTTATTCAGGGCGTTTCGCTTTGCATCCCGCACCGCATCAGGATTTAGCTCCACACCGGTCACATGACCGGCTCTGGAAGCTGCAATCAGACTGATGGTTCCGATCCCGCAGTAAGCGTCCAGCACCTTCTCCCGTCCCGTTAGCCCCGCCATATCGATGGCCTCCCGGTAGAGCCGCTCAGTCTGGACAGAATTTACCTGATAAAAGGACTGCGGTGAAATGCAGAAGGTTCTGCCGCAGAGCACATCCTCAATATACCCCCGGCCGTAAAGCACGATATCCCGCTTTCCCAGCACCATAGTAGTATCCCGGTCATTAATATTCTGAACGATGGCAGTGATCTCCGGATGCAGCTTCCGCAAGGCCGCAACAAAATTTTTGCGCGAAGGAAACACCGGCGAGGCCGTCACCAGTACCACCAGAATTTGCCCCGTAATATGGCCCGTGCGCACCAGCACATGGCGCAGAAGCCCCGTCCCTCTGTCCTCATCATAGGGCTTTAAGCGAAAAGATTTCACCAGCCCCCGAATGGAAACAATGATGGCGTCGGCCCGCTCGTCCTCCAAGAGACATCGGTCCACCGGCACAATCTCGTGAGAACCCGCCCGATACACGCCGGATATCACATTGCCCCGGCGATCGCTTCCAAAAACGGCATGGACCTTATTGCGGTAATGAAGGGGCTGCTCCATGCCGAGAATCGGCTCCGGCTTGACAAAAGGGGCCAGCTGCCGCTCCAGATATGCCTGTTTTAGCCTGAGCTGATCCGGATAGGGCACAGATAAGAGCTGGCAGCCCCCGCAGCGGCCAAAATGAGGACAGCGCTTCCGTCCCGCCTCCAGATCGACCGGATAGTCAAAGGGGGCAGCCTCCTGCCGGTCCGCCGCCGGTATATTTCTTTTTTTCTTTTTGTCCATTTTCATCACGCTCTCCTTATGTCCCGCAGGCCCCCCGCAGACAGACCGCTCCTTCCGTTTCGTTTTGTCTGCGGCGCCTTGATTTTTGCATCCTTCCGCTGTTCTCAGACTCCTTCGGCGTCAAACGGAGGAATAAAGCTCTCCTGAGCGGTTTCTCCCTCCTGGATAAAGCCGTTTTCCACTCCCAGGCCGATGGCATAGTCCACCAGCTCCTCATACTCTTCTTCCGTCAGTCTTCGGCAAAGCTCAGGCCAGGGAGCTGTCTGGGGCAGCGGCGTATATTGATTCATAATGCTGATATAAATATCGTCGCCGTAGGTCTCATAGAGATAGCGGATCACCCGCCTGGAATCCTCCAGGCAGCCTGGCAGCTGCAAATGACGGACAATCACGCCCTTTGTCATCATACCTCTCTCGTCAAAGACCGGCGGGCCTGTCTGTTCTACCATCTGCGCCAATGCCTGCGAGGCCACTTCAAAATAATCCGGAGCATGGGAATACCGGGATGCGAGTTCCGGGGACATATATTTAAGATCCGGCAGATAGACGTCCACCAGTCCCTCAAGGGAACAGACAGCCTCCCGCTTCTCATATCCGCCGGTATTGTAGACCACCGGCAGCGTCAGTCCCTGCGCCTTGGCCAATCCCAGAGCTTTTTTCACCTGGGGCAGGAAGTGTCCCGCTGTCACCAAATTAATATTCTCCGCTCCCTTCGCCTGCAATTCCAGAAATATTTCTGCAAGACGTTCCACCGAGATTTGCTTTCCTGCATGACCGGCGGCAATCTCGTGATTCTGGCAGTAGACGCAGCCCAGAGCGCAGCCGGAAAAGAACACGGTGCCGGAGCCTCCCCTTCCGGTAATACAGGGTTCTTCCCACATATGAAGAGCCGCCCGGGCCACCACCAACTGATCGGTCATACCGCACCTTCCCGCCTGTCCCGCCCTCCGGTCCGCTCTGCATTCCCTGGGACAGAGACAGCAGCAGCTCATATCCTCATTATTCCTCTTCTCCCTCTCTGCGGTCTTATGGTCCGCCCCTTTTGTCATTTATTTCTACCATCCTCTTCTCATTTCACAGACAGCCTGCACAGATATCCTGCGTCAAGACAGGCCGGGAAGCTTGTCTTGCACTGCTTCCCGGCCTGCTCTCTGCCCCTTTGGGCCCTTATCCAGCCGTCTGTTCAGTCCCGGTACTCCTCTCCGTTCAAGATCACCGTCATCACGTTGATATTCTGGTCAAGCAGCACCAGATTAGCCGTCTTGCCCGGAGCTATGCTGCCATAGCGGTCGTAGATACCGATCTCCTTTGCAGGATTGACTGCCGCCATACGGACCGCCGTCTCCAGCGGAATCCCCATATCCTCAACAACAATCTTCACGCTCTTCATCAGGTTCGTGGCAGAGCCTGCAATGGTGCCGTCCTCCAGAGTTGCCAGGCTGCCCGTCACACGGACGGCCTGCCCTCCCAGAGAATACATGCCGTCCTCCATTCCCGTGGCCATCATGCTGTCGCTGATCATAATAACCCGGTCCGCGCCAAACATGCGAAGGGTAGCCCGCACCACAGCCGGATGAATATGAATGCCATCGCAGATCAGCTCCACTTTGCATCCCGGCGTATCGGAAGCCGCCCCAATAAGCCCCGGCTTTCTGTGGGTATAAGGCTGCATCGCGTTGAACAGATGCGTCACGTGGCTGGCTCCGCAGGTAAAGGCCCGCATGGCGATATCGTAGTCCGCCTCCGTATGGGCTAAAGAGCAGATCACATCGGAGCGGACCGCGCTGATAAATTCCATAGCTCCTTCTGTTTCCGGAGCCAAATCCACCAGCTTGATAAGACCGCCGGCTGCCTCCTGCAGGCGGTAAAACATAGCGGCATCCGGTTTTTGTATATAAGCAGGATTCTGGGCGCCCTTTTTATTCATGGAAATAAAAGGACCCTCCATATTAATTCCCACCAGCGCCGCTCCCTGTTTATTTTCATGAGCTTTGGCGCTGCTAAAAATCTGGGCCAGCTTTTCCTCGGGATAAGTCATCGTAGCCGGGCAGATGGTCGTCACGCCGTTTTTCGCCTCATAGCGGGCGATCGCATCGATCGCCTCCTGGGTACCGTCGCAGAAATCATAGCCTACGCAGCCATGAAAATGGATATCCGTAAGGCCCGGAATCAAATACATTCCCGTGCCGTCCACCGTTACTTCGTCCGCGTCTCCGGCCAGTCCTCCCACCGGCGTCACCGCCTGAATCGTATCTCCCTTAATCAGCACATCCTGCTGCGCAAAGTTTCCTTCTTCCGTATAAACCAACGCATTACATATCTTCATTTATTCTTTCCCCCTGCCGGAATGCCGGACAGCGGCCGGATTAAGAGCCGGCCGTCATCCTTCCTATTATCAGGCATTCTTTAAGAATGCTTTGTAACCCCTGACTGCCTCATAGACATCAGCCTTGCTGGACAGCTCATACATGGCGTGCATATTCAACACAGGCAGGCCGCTGTCGATCACTTCCATACCATACTCCGCCAGAATATAAGCAATGGTTCCGCCGCCTCCTACGTCTACCTTGCCCAGCTCCGCCGTCTGGAAGGACACGTTCGCCTCGTCAAAGATACGGCGCAGGTCAGCAATGTACTCGGCATTGGCATCATTGGAGCCGTTCTTTCCGCGGGAACCGGTAAACTTGTTAAAGGACATGCCCCGTCCTAAAAAGGCCGCGTTCTTTTTCTCAAAGACACCGGCGTAGGTAGGATCAAAGCCTGCGCTGACGTCGGAAGAAAGCATCCGGGAGCGGGCCAGGCAGCGGCGAAGCCCCAGTTCCGAATACTGTCCCGTACGCTCCATAATTTCCGCCACTGTATTTTCAAAGAAACGGGAAGTCATACCGGTGGCTCCCACGCTTCCAATCTCCTCCTTGTCCACCAGCAGACAGCAGGCCGTCTTGTCCACCTTCTCCGTATCCAAAATGGCTGCCAGAGAGGTATAGGCGCAGATCCGATCATCCTGTCCGTAGGCCAGGATCATGCTGCGGTCCAGACCACAGTCGCGGGCCTTGCCGGCAGGTACCACCTCCAGCTCGGCGGAGAGGAAATCCTCCTCCTCCATACCATATTTCTCCTTCAGGATTGCCAGCACCTGGGCCTTGACCAGTTCCTTTTCCTTCTTATCTGCGGCCTCGTCGGTCTTCTTCATCGGACGGCTGCCTACCAGCAGATTCAGATCCTCGCCCTCGATAACCACGCTGGCCTTTTTGCTCATCTGCTCTCCCGCCAGATGGATCAGAAGATCGGTGATGCAAAAGACCGGATCGCTGTCATCCTCACCGATGGCCACGGTAATCACCGTGCCGTCCTTTTTGACAACCACGCCATGGAGAGCCAGAGGACTGGCCACCCACTGGTACTTTTTGATGCCGCCATAATAATGCGTATCCAAATAAGCGAAATCCGTATCCTCATACAGCGGATTCTGTTTGATATCCAATCTGGGAGAATCAATATGCGCTCCCAGGATATTCATGCCGTCCGTCATCGGTCTTTCCCCGATGATAAAGAGGGCGATAGACTTCTTCATATTAACTGCATAAACCTTATCACCGGCAGACAGAGTCTCGCCCCGCTCAATGATCCCGGACAGATCCCGGTATCCTTTGGCCTCTGCCAGGGCTACCGCCTCGGTCACGCACTCTCTTTCTGTCTTTCCGCGGTTTAAAAAGGTCTTATAATCCTCGCCCAGCTGTACCAGCTCTTTCTCCTCCTGGTCGCCGTACTTGTTCCAGATATTTTTGTTTTCCATTTTGTCATTCCTGCTTTCTGTTCTTTTTCTTTTGTTTTGACAATGGGGCCTATCCTTTGGCCTGCTTACTCTGCGGCAAAAGCCCCCGCGATCTGTTCCATCAGCTCGGTGGAACGAATATGCTGAGGACATTGCTTTTCACAGGCGCCGCATTTTCTGCACAGGTCTGCCTTGCCCGCAATTTCCTCATAAATCGGCCGCGCTTTCTTCAGTCCCAGAGAAGCCGTCTTATTGTAAGCGTCATATACCGCCGGGATATCCACTCCAAAGGGACAGGGCATGCAGTAGGAGCATTTGGTGCAGGGTACGATGGCCATCGTCTGAAATACCTCCCTGGCCTTCTCATACAGAGGCCGCTCCTCGGCAGGCACCATATCGATATGGCTCTCATCGGCGTAGGCAATGTTCTCTTTTACCATCTCCATGGAACCCATGCCGCTGAGCAAAAAGCCCACCTCAGGCTTATCCCACAGATAGTCGAAGGCCCATTTCACCGCCGAACGTCCTTCCGGCAGCACCTTGGCCACCTGCGCCGGAGCTGTCGCAAGCTTCCCCCCCAGCAGAGGCTCCATAATAATTACGCCTAATCCTTTGGAGGCAGCATAGGCCAGCCCTTCATTTCCGGCCTGGTTATGGGTATCAATATAGTTGTGCTGAATCTGGCAGAAATCCCAGTCCGGGCAGGAATCAATGATCTCCTTAAACACAGACACGTCGTCATGGAAGGAAAATCCCATAAAGCGGATTTTTCCGGCCTTCTTGGCCGCCCTCATCCGCTCGCACAGGTCAAGCTTCTTTACCTTGTCCTCCCATCGGTCGCGGCTCAGTGCATGAAGCAGATAAAAGTCCACATGATCCGTCTGAAGCTTTGCAAGCTGCTCGTCCAGGCAGGTGTCGAAATCCTCCGGTTTTTCCAATTTCCACACCGGCGACTTCGTAGCCAGATAGGTCTTGTCACGGTAACCGTCCGCCAGAGCCTTGCCTACCACATATTCGCTCTGTCCTCCGTGATAAGGGTAGGCAGTGTCCACATAATTGACGCCGTGATCGATGGCGTAGCGAATCAGGTGAATCGCCTCTTCCTCCTTGACATTAGGGCTGGCCGGCTGGCCGTCCCAGCTGGGAAGACGCATGGCACCAAAACCCAGCGCAGAAATTTCGCAGCCGGTGTTTCCAAATTTTCTATACTGCATGTATTCCCTACCATCCTTTCCCTATGATTGCACATAAAGCATACCACAAAACAGTGCATTTGACAAAGGGGAAAACTCTTGCCAGAAATTATTTTCTATATTATGATATAGAATGCCGATGGGCAAACGAAAATTTACAGAAGAATCTTTTCTTACAGGAGTAAGTTATGAGTTTTGAATTTGTCGTAAAGCTGCCGATTCCGGCAGAGATCAAAAAACAATTTCCCATGTCCGAAAAGCTGGCGGCGCTGAAAGCCAAAAGAGACGAGGAAATCCGCAGGATATTTACCGGCGAGGATGACCGCTTTCTGGTAATCATCGGCCCCTGCTCGGCCGATAATCCCGACGCCGTTTTTGAATACCTGCACCGGCTGCGGGCCGTTCAGGACAAGGTAGCGGACAAGCTGATCCTCATCCCCCGAATCTACACCAACAAGCCCCGGACCACCGGCGACGGCTACAAGGGACTCCTGCACCAGCCCGACCCCGATAAAGAGGAAGATCTGCTGGCCGGCCTTTTAGCGATCCGCAGTCTCCATATGAACGCCATTCGGCAGGTGGGGCTGCCGGCCGCCGATGAAATGCTCTATCCGGAGAATTATCGCTATCTCTCCGATGTGCTGTCCTATGTGGCCGTAGGCGCCCGTTCAGTGGAAAATCAGCAGCACCGGCTCACCGCCAGCGGCATGGATGTGCCCGCCGGCATGAAAAACCCCACTGGGGGAGACATCTCCGTCATGCTCAACTCTGTCTACGCAGCCCAGCAGGGACACACCTTTATCTTCCGGGGCTGGGAGGTACGCACCTCCGGTAACCCTCTGGCCCACACGATTCTGCGGGGCTATGTAAACAAACATGGTCAGAGTCTGCCCAACTATCATTACGAAGATCTGCTTTTATTGTACCAGATGTACATGGAACGAGATCTGAAGAATCCCGCCTGCATTGTGGACTGCAATCATTCCAACTCCGGCAAGCAGTATATGGAACAGATCCGTATTGCCAAGGAGGTCCTCCACAGCCGCCGTCATAATCCCGACATTGCCGCCATGGTAAAGGGCCTGATGATTGAAAGCTACCTGGAGCCCGGCAGTCAGAAGATCGGCGAGCATATTTACGGCAAGTCCATCACCGACCCCTGCCTGGGATGGGACGACTCCGAACGCCTGCTCTACGAGATTGCAGACAGCCTGTAAATCCGGGCCGTTTAATCCGTCTGGGCAGCTGCCAGACGCAGGCCGTCGGGCGTCAGATCGGCGATCCCGATTTCCTGCCCATAGCGCCGGACGATCTTCCAGACGCTCTGACGGCTCATAGCTCCTCCCAAACAGTTGATAAAGACCGACTCGCTCTCTTTGCCATGCAAAAGAGCGGGTCTTGCTTTTTCCAGATAAACCCGTATTGCTTCTGTCAAAGAGCTGCCCATAGGCAAGGTTCTGCTGTGGCGGTTTCCACGCAGCATAAGATAGCCAAATTCCAGATTAACATCCCCAAGCTCCAGGCCGATTGCCTCGCTGGCGCGCACCCCCTGACACAGAGCAAGCATCATCGCCTTGTCCCTCAGCTGTTTTTCTCCTCTGGCCTCCATCTGTTCCAGACCGGAAAGCGCCAAAGAAGACGCGGTGCGCACGCTCTTTCGTTCGACCCGCGGAGCCTTCAGCCATTCGGCCGGATCAGCCTGATTTCCTTCATGCTTACACAGAAAATCGAAAAAACGCTTCAAAGCCGTTACCGTGCGGGAAATCGTAGCCGCAGACAGCCCCTGGCTCTCCATCTGAAGAATATAAGCGTTAAGCGCCGTAGGAGTCACTCGTTCCACGGCGCAGATTCCCTGCTCTTCCATATAGCCGCACATTTTTCGCAGGTCTCTTTCATAGGATAAGATCGTGTTGGCGGCCGCCCCTCGTTCTGTCTGGATATACTGGAGAAATTTTTGAATCGCTTCCCGCATCTTTCGTGCCTCCCTCTCCCCCGTCGCCATGCGCGGGCGGTTTATAGGGGAATTCTATTTATACTACAGCGCAAGAACCAGAAAACACCTCATCTCTGGTATCATACTATAAGTATAAGGGGAAAACTGTAACAAAGCAAATCTTTTTGACTTTTTTCTTACGTTTTTATAAAAAATTTTTGTAGAATCCAGGGATTCCACTGACTTTCCATATAGATTCCCAGCAGATACAGCATCAATCCCAAAAAAATTCGCAGAAGGAACAGCCGCAGCTGCGGCAGACTGGTCTGTATTCCCTTGATCGGTATCCGGCGGTCCCGATAATACCGATTCCACTGCATACAGCCCACATAGATCAACAGAAACGCCGGGGCATAGGCCAGATACTGAGGAAAAAGCAGCCCCCAAAAATAAAAGGGCCCTCTCCAGCCGCCAAAAGCCATGGATACCCACAGAGCCGTCGTCATCGCAAAGCCCAGATAAATCCAAAACAGATAAAGGCTTACAATCCCAAAGGCAGTAAAGCTTAAAACAATCCAGGTCACAGGAAGCCAGGCCCGTCCCCACAAAAGCCGTACAAACAGTCCTTCTTTCTCGGCCTCTCCCTGTGCCAGAGCCGCAAAGAAATCATTACCGCCGGAAAGGATCTGCTCTTCCATTCCTACGCCAACCTGTCGGATCAGCACAGCCGCTAAAAGCACGCCCAGTCCTAAAAGACCCAGAAGCTTATAGCGCTCCCGGATCCGAACCTGAAAATGAAAACGCGGCGTCATTTCCACCTCCCGACCTTTTCCTCAAAAAAAGTCTATGCGAAAATGCGCCGCCTTAACACTCCTTGTTAGCAGTCCTTGCTGTCTTTACTGCCCATATTTTACCCGGTAAGCCAATATGGAAGCCACCGTTTTGCCATCGCGCAGCTCTCCTGCGAAAATCATCTGACACAGCTCATCCAGGCTGTAAGCCTTGACCTCCACATATTCATCCTCGTCCAGGTGCTGATGCGAAGGAATCAGGTCCGTGGCCACATACACCTCAATCAGCTCATCGCAGAGGGCTACCGTGGTATTAATGCTGATCAGGTACTCCAAATGATCGCTGCGATATCCCGTCTCCTCCTCCAGCTCCCGCGAAGCGCACTCAATCTTCGGCTCATCAGGGGTCATGAGTCCTCCGGCAGGAATCTCCAGTGTGTAACGGTTCAGGGCATTGCGGTATTGGCGCACCATCAGGATCTTTCCATCTTCCGTTACAGGCACCACAGCTGCCGCTCCATTATGATGAATAAAATCCCAGTGAGCAATATTGCCATTGGGCACAGCAATTGTATCGCAGTACATGTCCACAATGGCTCCCTTATACTTTAACTCCCGGTTTAAACGCTTGAATTCTTCCATTTTATCTCTCCTCATATACAAGGTGTCTTTAGAATATCACAAAACATGACGCCAATCAACCGAAAACAGCCCTTTGCGGGGTAAATCGCGGCGGTATATACGAAGACAGGGCGGAGATAAAATCTCCGCCCTGTACGGTTAGCTGCGCATTACTTTGCATAATCGGTTACACGGGACTCCCGAATTACATTAACCTTAATCTGTCCGGGATACTCCAGTTCTTCCTCGATCTGTTTTGAAATTTTTCTTGCCAGCAGGACCATATCGTCATCGCTGACCTGTTCCGGTACCACCATGACGCGTATCTCGCGGCCTGCCTGAATTGCAAAGGATTTATCGACGCCTTTGTAGGCATTGGCAATATCCTCTAACTGCTTCAAACGATTGGTATATGTCTCCAAAGTCTCCCTTCTCGCGCCAGGTCTGGCTGCCGAGATGGTATCTGCTGCCTGCACAATGCAGGCAATCAGGGTCTCCGGCTCCACGTCTCCATGATGAGCCTCCACCGCGTTAATCACTACGGCAGACTCCTTATATTTGCGGCACAGCATAGCGCCCAACTGAATGTGAGATCCCTCCATCTCGTGGTCCACTGCCTTGCCGATATCATGAAGCAGTCCCGCTCTCTTGGCCAAACGGACATCCAGCCCCAGTTCGGAGGCCAGCAGTCCCGACAAGTGAGCTACCTCTACGGAATGCTTCAGTGCATTCTGGCCGTAGCTGGTGCGGAAACGCATCTTACCTAACAGCTTGACAAGCTCCGGATGGATACCATGGATTCCTACCTCCATGACGGCGGACTCGCCTTCCTCCCGGATCATCGTTTCCACTTCCTTCTTTGCCTTCTCCACCATCTCCTCAATACGAGCAGGATGAATACGGCCATCCACAATCAGCTTCTCCAGGGCAATCCTGGCAATCTCACGACGAATAGGATCAAAGCCTGACAGAATCACTGCCTCCGGCGTATCGTCAATGATCAGATCCACTCCGGTGAGCGTCTCCAGCGTGCGGATGTTGCGGCCTTCACGGCCGATAATTCTTCCCTTCATCTCATCATTGGGAAGGGGAACCACAGAAATCGTGGACTCTGTCACATGATCTGCCGCACATTTCTGAATGGCATTCACCACGTACTCCTTGGCTCTTTTGCCGGCCTCCTCTTTGGCCTGGTTCTCCAGATCCTTGATCATACGGGCGGTGTCATGCTTCACATCATCTTCCACAGATTTCAGAAGATATTCTTTTGCCTGTTCGGAGGTGAATCCCGAAATACGTTCCAGTTCCTGCAATTCCTTCTGATAGATTTCTTCCGTTTCGCGCTTTCTTGCCGCCAGCGATTCTTCTTTTGCTGCTAAACTCGCTTCCTTCTTCTCAAGAGCTTCCGATTTCTTATCCAGATTTTCCTCCCTGTTCATAACACGGCGTTCCATCCGCTGAACCTCGGCTCTTCTCTCCTTTGCCTCTCTCTCCGCCTCGTTTTTCGTCCGCAAGGACTCTTCCTTCGCTTCTAAGAGGGCTTCCCTTTTTTTGGTCTCTGCTACCTTTAATGCTTCGTCTATAATCTCCCTGGATTTTTCTTCAGCACTGCCGATCTTGCTCTCATAAACCTTTTTGCGATAAGCAATGGCTGCAAACCAGGTAATCAGGATACATACTGCAAAGATAACTACAGTTATGATCATATAGATTGTATCTGGCACAGGAGCACCTCCTTATTTAGTTTTCATTGTACAAATACAATAAGTAAATTTTATACTTATTCAGAGAGAATGTCAAGTATTTGTGAAAAATAAGGAGCATTTCGGCAAAGCATTTGTAATAAATATCCTAAACAGGGCTGCGGCCCCTTTTTATGCCTCAGAGGCAGGGGCAGCCGCCTTGCCCTTATCCGCCTTGGGCGCATCGGCCTGAGGCGCTACCGGCAGGCCCATCTCTTCCCGGACCTTGCGCTCTATATCGGCCATGATATCGGGATGCTCCCGCAAAAATGCCTTGGCGTTCTCACGGCCCTGGCCGATCTTATCCCCCTGGTACGCATACCAGGCGCCGCTCTTTTCCACCACGTTGATCTTGGCCGCCAGATCCAGAATATCTCCTTCTCTGGAAATGCCCTTGCCGAACATGATATCAAACTCTGCCTCCTTGAAAGGCGGAGCCACTTTATTTTTAACCACTTTGATACGAGTGCGGTTTCCGATAATCTCTCCGCCCTGCTTCAGGGATTCAATACGGCGCACGTCCAGGCGGACGGAGGAATAAAACTTCAGCGCGCGGCCGCCGGTGGTAGTCTCCGGGTTGCCGAACATCACGCCCACCTTCTCACGCAGCTGATTGATAAAGACCACTACGCAGTTGGAACGATTGATGGCTGCGGTCAGCTTGCGCAGAGCCTGGGACATCAGACGGGCCTGCAGACCCACGTGGGAATCGCCCATCTCGCCGTCGATCTCTGCCTTGGGCACCAGGGCGGCTACCGAGTCAACGATAATAATATCAATAGCGCCGGAGCGAACCATGGTCTCCGCAATCTCCAGAGCCTGCTCGCCGTTATCCGGCTGCGAGATGTAAAGATTGTCTATATCTACGCCGATATTGCGGGCATAGACCGGATCAAGAGCATGCTCCGCATCGATAAATCCGGCGATGCCGTCCCTCTTCTGTGCCTCCGCCACCATATGCAGAGCCACCGTAGTCTTACCGCTGGACTCAGGACCATAGATCTCGATAATACGCCCCTTGGGCACGCCGCCCAGTCCCAGCGCAATATCCAAGCTCAGAGAGCCTGTAGGAATCGCCTCTATATTCATATTGGCATTGGAATCGCCCAGCTTCATCACGGAACCTTTGCCATATGCCTTTTCAATCTGTGCCACGGCATTCTCCAATGCCTTCATCTTGCCTTCTCTGTCCATAGCATCCTCCATCTGCGAACTTATGTTCGATTCTGTTTTCATCATACCCTACTTTATCCCGGTTGTCAACAGCTATTCTTCGGTTTGGAAGGGGAAGATATTAAGTTTGAATAAGAAAGGTAATTCCAGTATAGACCATTGGCTCCGTTTTGTAAATCCGTTGTAAATCAAACGCCGGATTCTATTGACAAGCGCCTCAAAAAACGCTAAATTTAGCGTACATACATGAGAGGAGCGCAAAACTGCTATGGAAAAGAAACCTTTTGTCTCTCTGGAACAGATCCAGGAGATTGTCAAAACCTACCCCACCCCGTTTCACATTTATGATGAGAAGGGCATCCGCGAAAATGCGCTGCGGCTGTACGATGCCTTCTCATGGAACAAGGGATTCCGGGAATATTTCGCGGTGAAGGCCACCCCCAATCCCTTTATTTTAAAGGTACTCAAGGAATGCGGCTGCGGCTGCGACTGTTCGTCCCTGACAGAGCTGATGATGGCCGACGCTCTGGATTTTGGCGGAGAAGACATCATGTTCTCCTCCAACGTTACCCCGGCGGAGGAATTTGTCTACGCCAGAAAAATCGGCGCCATTATCAATCTGGACGATATCACTCACATTGATTTTCTGGAGCGGACGGCCGGTATCCCCGAAACCATCTGCTGCCGCTACAATCCCGGCGGCCTGTTCCAGATCAGCAACAGTATCATGGACAACCCCGGCGACGCCAAATACGGCTTTACCACAGAGCAGATGTTCGAGGGCTTTCGCCGCCTGAAGGCCATGGGCGTCAAGAATTTCGGCATTCACGCCTTCCTGGCCAGCAACACCGTAACCAACGAATATTATCCCACCCTGGCCGGCATCCTGTTTAGCCTGGCCGTACAGCTCAAGGAGGAGACCGGAGCCAATATCACCTTTATCAACCTGTCCGGCGGCATTGGCGTTCCCTATCGTCCCGACCAGGAGCCCAACGATATCTATGAGATTTCCCGGGGCGTAAAAAAGGCCTACGAGGAGATTCTGGTACCGGCCGGAATGGGCGAGGTGGCTCTCTATACGGAGCTTGGCCGCTATATGCTGGCTCCCTACGGCCATCTGATCACACAGGTAATCCACGAAAAGCACATTTACAAAGAGTACATCGGCTGCGACGCATGCGCCGCCAATCTGATGCGTCCCGCCATGTACGGAGCCTACCACCATATTACTGTGCTGGGCAAGGAAGACAAACCCTGCGATCATATGTACGATGTGACCGGTTCCCTGTGCGAAAACAACGACAAGTTCGCCATTGACCGGATGCTCCCCCAGATTCAGGTGGGCGATTATCTGGCCATTCACGACACAGGAGCACACGGTTTTTCCATGGGCTACAACTATAACGGCAAGCTTCGCTCTGCCGAGCTTCTGCTCAGAGAAAGCGGAGAGGTCCAGCTGATTCGCCGCGCAGAGACTCCCAAGGACTACTTTGCCACCTTTGATTTCTGCGATATTCTGAAAAAACTCGACCAGGATCAGTGATTCTGACACAGGCCGATATAAGTCCCACAGCGATCCGGGACTAATAATTGGCAAATAACAAAATACAACAAAGCCGCTGGAATTCTCCAGCGGCATCCCGACGCCTGAAAAGCGGATCTGTCGTATCGGTCCTTTGCTTTTCAGGCTTTTTCTTTATTCACTTATCTTATCTCGCGCCGGGAGCCTTCAGTCCACAGTCAGCACGCGAATGGAATTGGTCACACCCTGGTCTCTGGTGCGTCCTCCGGTCATACCGGCCGTAAGAACGATCAGATCGTCCTCCTTCACCAGACCGCGCAGCTTGGCAAGCTCCACAGAGCTGTTTACCACCTCATCGCTGTTTGCCTGATAAGGAGCGTAAATCGCCTTGACGCCCCACACCAGCTGCAGCTGTCTGAGCACCTGGGCATTGGGGGAAGTAGCCACAATCGCAGCCTGCGGACGGAACTCCGATACCATTCTGGGCGTATAGCCGGACATGGAAGGGGTTACAATGGCAGCCGCATTCAGATTGTGCGCCGTCATCACGGAAGCGTAGGACACGGCGGCGGAAATTCCGCTGTTTCTGTGTCTGGCTCTCTCCAGCAAAAGCTCCTCATAGTTCAGATGAGATTCCGTATTCTCCGCAATATGAGCCATCATGGACAGGGCCTCCACCGGGTATTTGCCCATGGCAGTCTCGCCGGAAAGCATAACGGCATCCGTGCCGTCATAGATAGCGTTGGCCACGTCGCTGACCTCAGCTCTGGTAGGACGGGGATTGCGGATCATGGAATCCAGCATCTGCGTGGCGGTAATGACGGTCTTGAACGCGCTGTTGCACATATGAATCATCGTCTTCTGGATGTAGGGAAGCTGCTCCGGCGAAATCTCCACACCCATATCGCCGCGGGCCACCATGATGCCGTCAGCCACCCGCATGATCTCGTCAAAATTGTCAATGCCTTCTTTGTTCTCAATTTTGGCGATTACCTTGATCTTGGAGCCATGAGCCAGCAGAATCTCCTTGATCTCCATAATGCACTCGGCAGAGCGCACGAAGGAAGCAGCGATAAAATCAAAATCGTTCTCAATACCAAAAAGGATATCCTTTTTATCCTGCTCGGTGATACCGGGCAGACGAACCTTAACGCCGGGAACATTGACGCCCTTCTTGGTGCCCAGCACGCCGCCGTTTATCACATGGCAGTGGATATCGGTAGCCGTCTTGCTCTCGACCTGCAGCTCAATCAGGCCATCGTCGATAAGAATCCTGTCTCCCGGATTTACATCCTCCGGCAGGCCGGCATAGTTGATAAAGCCTTCCTTTTCATCTCCCTCGATCTCACGGGTCGTCAGCGTATACTTCTGGCCGGTCTCCAGCGTTACGCTTTTTACGCCGTCCTTCAGCATTCCGGTACGAATCTCCGGCCCCTTGGTGTCAAGGAGAGCGGCTACCGGCACATTTTTCTCCTCGCGTACCTTCTTTAAGAGCTCCAGTCTTCCCTTATGCTCTTCGTAACTGCCATGAGAAAAATTAAACCGAGCTACATCCATGCCGTGATCGATCAATTCGCCCATGACCTTCTCGCTGTCCGTCGCCGGACCCAGCGTGCAGATAATCTTTGTGCGTTTCATCTCGTTTAGTCCTCCTGATTCTTCGGTTTCGTTACATGCTGATGAGTATACAGATGGTCCTGGCAGTATTCATAGTTTCCCTCGCATTTGGAGCAGAAACGAAACTCCAGCGAAGGATCGTCAAGCTCAGTCCGGCCGCAGACCGCACAGCGGTGTCTGGCCTGACCGGCCCGGGCCCGTTCCATCTTCTTCGCCTCCGTCACCTGAGCCTTAAACTGGCGCTGCACCTTCTTCTGTGCCGCTGTAGGACGGTAACTCTGCCGGTAAAGCCAGTAAAATACCGCGTAATTCAGCATGGAAAAAAGCGCCGCCAGGGCATACTGCGGAAGAGCCGGAACTCCCCAGCTGAGGAGCTGGAAGGAGATCATCGGATTGACATAGAAAAGCAGGCCTCCCACAATGGTCACGATAAAGTAAATCGCATTGAGGTAACCCAGCCATTTGCCCTTGATCGGAATGATAAAGAACAGCAGAAACTGGGCATCGCCAAACTCCGTCACGAAAGCGAAAAACAACGACATGTTGAGGAAATAGGTCCCCACTGTAAAGGTCTCTCCAAAGACAAGATAGGTGACAACCGCCGCCAGGATGTTAAAGAGAATCCCCATCAGGAAATACAGGTTGAAGGCAAAGGTCCCCCATCTTCTCTCCAGGTTATCTCCGATTATGTAGTACATATACAGCACAATCAGCATCATTAACAGGGAGGAATTCGGCGGAGCAATAATAAAAGTCACCAGCCTCCAGATCTGTCCGTGCAGGACAGCCTCAATGTCCAGAGCCAGATAATTCTCATAAAGTTCCGGGGCCGCAATACCGATAATCACTCCGACAATATACAGGACAATTACGTACCGCATCAGTCCCGGTATGGCGTATTTGCCAAATTTACGCTCCATTTTTTTCATCCAGCTCATAGGCCTCTGTTTTCCTTTCTCTAACACAATCTCTGGGCTTAAAGGCAGCGAAAAAAGCCGCCTTTTTCATGGTATATCATCCGTATTTGCTCATCAGGCGGCCGCGGGAAAGGCCCCGCGCACCATCCTCATTATAGGTAGGAAAGTGTATTTTGTCAAATACAATCCTGCCCTTCCACCATTTTCCCGCTCCCAAAAAATACTTTCTTCTTTCTTAATTTTTTGTTCACATTTTATTAACGCTTCCTTATTGAAATTTGAAACCGAAAGCTTTATAATGCTCTTTGTGTTATGCTCAGAAACTGTTTTACTATATACAAAGGGGAAATTTTTATGCACCAAACCCATAATTACTATACGCTCGGAATCGATATCGGTTCCACAACCGTTAAAATCGCCCTTCTGAACGGAGACGGGCAAATGCTTTTCTCCGACTACGAACGGCACTATGCGAATATTCAGGAAACCCTCGCCGGCCTGTTAAAGAAAGCCAGAACCCAGTTGGGAGAGATCATGCTCTCCCCCGTTATCACCGGGTCCGGCGGACTTTCACTGGCCGGTCTTTTGGAGGTTCCCTTCGTTCAGGAGGTAGTCTCCGTGGCCACCTCTCTGCAGGACTATGCGCCTCAGACCGACGTAGCCATCGAGCTGGGCGGCGAGGACGCCAAGATCATCTACTTCACCGGCGGCATCGAGCAGCGAATGAACGGTATCTGCGCCGGCGGCACCGGCGCCTTCATCGACCAAATGGCCACTCTTTTGCAGACCGACGCGGCCGGCCTTAACGAGTACGCGTCCCATTATAAGGCCATCTACCCCATCGCCGCCCGCTGCGGTGTCTTTGCAAAATCCGATATACAGCCTCTGATCAACGACGGGGCAACCAAGGAGGATCTGGCGGCCTCCATCTTCCAGGCTGTGGTCAATCAGACCATCAGCGGCCTGGCCTGCGGCAAGCCGATCCGGGGCAACGTAGCTTTCCTGGGCGGTCCGCTTCATTTCCTGCCGGAGCTTAAAAACGCTTTTATCCGGACTCTGAAGCTGGGACCGGAGAACGTGATCGCTCCGGAGCATTCTCACCTGTTTGCCGCCATCGGCGCGGCCATGAACGCCCCGGAGGAAAAGGAGGGCGAGCCCTCTCATCTGATCTCCATTTCCGATCTCTATGAGAAGCTGGATAAAGGCGTAAAAATGCGCTTTGAGGTAAAGCGCCTGGAACCGCTCTTCTCCAATCAGGAGGAGTATAATCAGTTCCACCGCCGTCATGCAAAGCATAAAGTCCATACGGCAGAGCTGTCTTCCTACAGCGGCAACTGCTTCTTAGGCATTGACGCCGGCTCCACCACCACCAAGGTGGCCATTGTAGGCGAGGACGGAACCCTGCTCTATTCCTTCTACAGCAATAACAACGGCAGCCCTCTGGCTACCACAATTCAGGCTATCAAGGATATACGGGAACAGCTTCCCGACAGCGCCCATATTGTCTACTCCTGCTCCACCGGCTACGGCGAAGCTCTGATTAAGGCCGCCCTGCAGCTGGACGAGGGCGAGGTGGAGACGATCTCTCACTATTATGCCGCCTCCTTCTTCGAGCCGAACGTGGACTGCATCCTGGACATCGGCGGCCAGGACATGAAGTGTATCCATATCAAGGATCACGCCGTGGACAGCGTACAGTTAAACGAGGCCTGCTCCTCCGGCTGCGGCTCTTTCATCGAGACCTTTGCCATTTCCTTGGGGTATACGGCTCCGGCCTTTGCAAGAGAGGCTCTGTTTGCCAAAAATCCCATCGATCTGGGAACCCGCTGCACCGTATTTATGAATTCCAATGTAAAGCAGGCCCAGAAGGAGGGCGCCGAAGTGGCCGACATCTCCGCCGGCCTGGCCTACTCCGTTATCAAGAACGCATTATATAAGGTAATGAAGATCACCGGCCCTGAGGACCTGGGCAAGCACGTGGTAGTTCAGGGCGGCACCTTCTATAACGACGCCGTACTGCGCAGTTTTGAGCGCATCAGCGGCTGCGAGGCCGTCCGCCCCGATATCGCCGGCATCATGGGCGCCTTCGGCGCGGCTTTGGTTGCCAGGGAGCGCTACCAGGGTCAGCAGACCTCCATGCTCTCCCTGGACGAAATCATTAATCTCTCCTACAAGACCACCATGGCCCGCTGCCAGGGCTGCAACAATCACTGCCTGCTGACGGTCAATATCTTTGACGGCGGCCGCCGCTTTATCTCCGGCAACCGCTGTGAAAAGGGCCTGGGCATTGAAAAATCCAAGGAAGCCATTCCCAACCTGTTTTCCTACAAGCTGGACCGGATCTTCCATTATGAGCCGCTGCCGGAGGAAAAGGCTCCCCGCGGCGTTGTAGGTATCCCCCGCGTTCTGAATATGTATGAAAACTTCCCGTTCTGGGCCGTTTTCTTCCGGGAGCTGGGCTTCCGAGTGGTTTTATCCCCTCTGTCCACCCACAAGATCTACGAGCTGGGCATCGAATCCATCCCCAGCGAATCGGAATGCTATCCGGCGAAGCTGGCCCACGGCCACGTGGCCTGGCTGATTCAGCAGAAGGTGCCTTTCATCTTCTACCCCTGCATTCCCTACGAGCGCAACGAGACACCGGAGGCCAACAATCACTATAACTGCCCTATCGTCACCTCCTACGCAGAGAATATCAAGAACAACGTGGAGGAGCTGGCCGACGGGTCCATCCGGTTTATGAATCCCTTCCTGCCCTTTACCAACGAAGAAGTGCTGGAGGAGCAGTTGGTCAAGGTATTTGGCGCAGAATTCTCCATTCCGGCCCGTGAAGTGCGGGAGGCCTGCAAGAAGGGCTGGGCCGAGCAGGATGCTGCCCGGCGGGATATTGAGAAAAAGGGCGAGGAAACCCTTCGCTATATGGAAGAGACCGGCCATCAGGGCATCGTCCTGGCTGGACGCCCTTATCATATCGATCCCGAGATCAATCACGGCATACCGGAGTTAATCACCTCCTATGGTCTGGCTGTGCTGACGGAGGACTCCATCTCCCACCTGGCCAATCCGGAGAGGCCGATGCTTGCCATCGACCAGTGGATGTATCACTCCCGCCTGTACCGGGCCGCCGATTTTGTCAAGACGCGGGAGGATCTGAACCTGATTCAGCTGAATTCCTTTGGCTGCGGTCTGGACGCGGTGACCACCGACCAGGTAAACGATATTCTGTCCCATTCCGGCAAGCTCTACACCGTGCTGAAGATCGACGAGGTAAACAATCTGGGCGCAGCCCGTATCCGTATCCGTTCGCTGATCTCCGCTCTGAAGCTGCGCAGCCGGACACAAATGAACCGCCAGATTGTCTCGGCCAGCTATCACCGGGCCGAGTTCACGGAGGCTATGAAGAAGGATTACACCATCCTCTGCCCTCAGATGTCTCCGATTCACTTTAACCTGCTCCATGCAGCCCTGACCTCCTGCGGCTACAACATCGATGTGCTTAAGAGCACCAAGCAGGAGTCCCTGGACATGGGACTGAAATATGTAAACAACGACGCCTGCTACCCTTCGCTGATCGTCGTCGGCCAGATCATGGAGGCTCTGCTCTCCGGCCGCTACGATGTCAACAAGGTGGCAGTCATCATCACCCAGACCGGCGGCGGCTGCCGTGCCACCAACTACATCGGCTTTATCCGCCGCGCCCTGGAAAAGGCCGGAATGCCTCAGGTGCCGGTAATCTCCTTAAGCGCTCAGGGCCTGGAGAATAACTCCGGCTGGACGATCACCCCGCCGATGCTTATCAAGGCTCTGCAAGCTGTGGTCTATGGTGACCTGTTCATGCGGATGGTCTACCGGATGCGTCCCTATGAGATTACCCCCGGCTCCACCGACGCCCTCCACGAAAAATGGGAGAAGCGCTGCATCGAATCCCTGAAGAAAAAACCTTCTATGCGGGAATTCAAGCGAAATGTCCGGGCCATGATTCACGATTTCGACACCCTGCCCATCCATGAGGATATGAAGAAGCCCCGCGTAGGCATTGTAGGTGAGATTCTGGTAAAGTTTGCTCCGGAGGCCAACAATCACCTGGT
>CALWLM010000162.1 GCA_944381515.1 uncultured Lachnospiraceae bacterium
GCCAGAAGCAGCGCCAGAACAAGGGCCAGCCATCTCTTCATCCTCATTTTCATCCCATTTCTCCTTTCCTGATTGTCCTCCTCGATCCCCGGGCAATCCATCCGGGGAACGATTTCCCCGATCCTGCCCAGGAATCCCTGTTCTCTGGATGTACTCTACATTATAGATGAATCTTTCTCTTCTCCCAATACACGATTCATGATATAATATGTATAATTCCGTATAAATGATATTTTTTTGACATTTAATGGCAATTCAAGGAAAAACAAGGGGATTTCGACATGTACAATAACATCTCCCGCTATGTGAAAAAGGTCAACGAGGACAGTCTTTCCACTTATCTGGATCATCTGTCCTTTCAGGTCAACGGCTACGGCCGCTTCTCACAGCAGGAAATATCCTCCTTCAGCCAGTTTTTCAGCGATGATATTGAGCTCATTCTGATTGTACGGGGCCACTCCGTCCTGCACACTCCCGACCGCAAATATCAGCTGGTTCCCGGTTCCCTGGCTGTGCTGCGCCCCTTTCACATCTACACCGCCATCTGCCAGCCCGGCGAAAAGCTTTACTATTATTACATCCATTTCAGCATCTCCCCCTTCCACCTGACCGATTCCTATCTGAACCGAATTGCCGGAGAGGGAGACGCACTGACCGTTTCGCCGGGCCAGCTGCCCGATTTCATCCCGGCCTTCCGCTCCATGCTGGAGGATTGGAGAAACGATGTTCCCGGTCTTATGACCCTGATCCGCTCCTACCTGTATATCCTTTCCGTTCATCTGGCAAGACTTACCGCCTCCAGACTCCCCCTGACCGAGAGCGACCGGACCGAGAGCAGCTACGATCTGGAGATGACCTCCCAGGCCCTGGACTATATCGCCGGACATCTGAACGGTCCCATTCTCCAGGAAGACTTAAGCCGCCAGCTGGGCGTCAGCGTCAGCGCCCTTTATAAACTGTTTCGCCGCGTCCTCCATGCCAGCCCCAGCGAATACATCGCCAAAACCAGACTGCGCCAGGCAGAAATCATGCTGCGCAGCACAGGCTGCACCATCGCCGAGGCCGCCAAAGCCTGCGGTTTTTGTTCCGCCAGCCACTTGAGCCGCCAGTTTAAGACGGCCTATGGTCTGCCTCCCTCCGCTTATCTGAAGGAAAATCCCACCGAAAAAGAGAGCCGCCCGGACTAAGGGCGACTCTCCGTTATTTTGCTTTCTTTCGCAGTACGTCGAAGGGCTGGGGCGTTACGCTCAGCCGTACCCACAGACGCTGCCTGGCGTGGGGAGCGCTCTCCTGCGGGACGCCGTCTTCGCTCCATATTCCCTCCACGACAGACGGAATATCGGAGCCGTCCGGCTTCATGATCTCGATCTCCTCCCCGACGCTGAACTTGTTTTTCTGTTCCAAGGCAAAGCTGCCATCCTCTCGGACCTCTCCGGCCAGCCCCAGATAGATCATCTCCTGCAAATAGGCGCTGGAGTCATAGACCTGCATCTCAGGCCCCGGCTTGCCATAGAAAAAACCGGTGCCGGCAGGCCTGGAGGTGCATTGACGAATCTCCCGTCTGTACCAGTCCATATTGGCCGCATAAAGCTCCGGACTCTCCCGGTAATCGTCCATAGCTTTGCGATAGGTGCGCACCACCGTGGCCACATAGAGGGCGTTTTTCATTCGCCCTTCGATCTTAAAGCTGTCAATCCCGGCAGCCACCAGGTCCGGTATATGTTCAATCATGCACAGATCCCGGGAGTTAAAAATAAAGGTGCCGCGCTCCGTCTCCTCCACCGGCATATACTGACCGGGCCGGGTCTCCTCCACCAGCGCATATTTCCAGCGGCAGGGGTGGGTACAGGAACCCCGGTTGGCATCCCGGCCGGTAAGGAAGTTGCTGAGCAGGCAGCGTCCCGAATAAGAGATGCACATAGCTCCGTGGACAAAGGTCTCAATCTCCAGCTCCTCCGGGATGTGATCGCGAATCTCCCGTATCTCCGCCAGGGACAGTTCTCTGGCAGACACCACCCGCTTTGCGCCCAGACCATGCCAGAAAAGGTAGGTGCCGTAATTGGTATTGTTGGCCTGGGTACTGATGTGCAGCTCCATCTCCGGCAGCTCCTCCTTCGCAATAACGAATATACCGGGATCGGAAATAATCAGCGCATCGGGGCCAATCTGGCGCAGCTGCCGGAAATACTCCCGCACCGGCTCCAGATCCTCGTTATGGGCCAGAATGTTGGCCGTCACATAGACTCTGGCTCCCCGCTCATGGGCAAAGGCAATTCCGGAGGCCATATCCTCCATTGAAAAATTCCTGGCCTTGGCCCGCAGACCAAAAGCCTCGCCTCCGATATACACGGCGTCGGCTCCATAATTTACCGCTGTCTTTAACACCTCCAGGCAGCTGGCCGGAGACAAAAGCTCCGGCATCCCCTTTTCTCTTCTGTCGTTTCTGTTCATTCTTCGCCGTCTCCCCTCAATTCCCGCAGTCTGTCCGCCGTCCCGTCTGTGCAGACGTTCTCCGCCGCAGCTTCGCAGCCTTCGTTCCAGGCGCGCACGCTCACCGCCACCCCGTCTCCCGTCGCAAGAACCGCCGTCGTCAAAAGAGCATGATGCGTAATAGTATACAGGTATTCCCGCATCCGGCTGTGTATGGTACGGTCTCTGCGCTCCACCATAAACCGGGATTCCAGTATACTGCCGTCCTGGAGCACATTGTCGGAGATCAGCAGACCTCCCGGCTTTAACAGCCGCAGAACATCCTCCAGGAAATGAATGTACTGCCCCTTGGCAGCGTCCATAAAAATAAAATCAAAGGGAGCCGAAAGCCCCGGCAGTATCTGCGCCGCATCCCCCTCAAGAAGGGTAATCTGTTTCCCGCGCCCCGCCCGCTCAAAATTCTCCCTGGCCTGCATGGCCCGCCGCCCATCCTTCTCAATTGTAGTGATCCGGCATTCCCGCGGCGCATTCTCCGCCAAAAGAAGGGCAGAATAACCTACGGCCGTCCCCACCTCCAGGATACGGGACGGCCGCTTCATAACCGTCAGAGTCTTTAACAGGCTGGCGGTCTCCTTGCGGACGATCGGCACGCCCTCGCCTGCCGCTTCCTTTGCTATGCGGCGAAGCAGCGGGCTGTACTGATCGTCCAGTGAATTGATATACACAGACAGACGCTCTCGGTCCATCATTCATCCTCCTCTATGACTTCCCTGGTTCCCTCCTGCACAGAAGGTCCTGCCGAATCCGTCAGCTGGGTCGTGGCAGTCTGAGCAGGCCCCTCGTCCAAAGCCTGAAGGATCTCCTTGGTCGTCATCGAAGTATTCAGCGTATAGGTACCGGGGTAAATATCGTACTGGTAGAAAAATTCCTGGATCATCGCCACGGTCTTATCGCGGATCAGGCCGGATTTCTCCAGACTGTCCATGCACTCGGCGGTGCTCATGCCCTCCTCTACAACGAAAAGCTTATCCGTGCCGGGCTCCGCCGCCACAGACCCGGAATCAAACACCTCATACCCAAAGGCATAGGCGCTGCGAATTCCTACTACAAACACCATCACCACAACCGTATAAAAGATAACCGTCAGCGCCGCCCGGATGACAGCGGACGACACCTGACCAGCTTTTTTTCCACTCGTACTCATAAGCTATCTTAAATCTCCATAATGATCGGCAGAATCACAGGGTCTCTCTTCATCTTCTTCCAGAGGTAATCGCTCAGGCTGTCGCGAATCACCGACTTGAGCTTGCCCCAATCGGTGACATTTTTGCGCAGGCATTTGTCCACCGCATCCTCTACGACCCTCTGGGCCTCATCCATCAGGTTTTCCGACTCTCTCACATAGACAAAGCCGCGGGAAACTATATTGGGGCCGGCCACTACAGCTCTCTTGGCCCGATCCAGCGTCAGTACCACTACCATAATACCGTGCTGGGAAAGGCTCTGGCGGTCTCTAAGGACAATATTGCCCACATCGCCAATGCCAAGGCCATCCACCAGAATGCTGCCGGCCTGTACGCGCCCCGTCACCTTGATATTGTTCTCCGTCACCTCCAGCACATCGCCGGAACGCAGAAGCACCGTATTCTTCTCCGGAATTCCCATCTCCAGGGCGATCTTCTTCTGCGCCTGCAAATGACGGTACTCGCCGTGGACCGGAATGGCAAACTTGGGCTTGAGCAGGCTGTATAAAAGCTTCAGATCTTCTTTGCAGGCATGACCCGATACATGGGTGTCCTGGAAGATTACCTCCGCCCCTTTCTCCGACAGCTCGTTGATAACGCGGGAAACCGCTTTCTCATTGCCGGGGATCGGCGTGGAGCTCAAAACCACCACGTCGCCCTTATGGATCGACACCTTGCGGTGCATATCCGAAGCCATACGAGACAGGGCCGCCATGGACTCGCCCTGACTGCCGGTGGTAATCAGCACCGTCTTGTTTTCCGGATAATTCTTCAGCTCTTCAATATCAATCAGCGTTCCCTTGGGAATCTTGATGCAGCCCAGCTCCTGAGCCAGACCGATGATGGTGACCATGCTGCGGCCCTCCACCACCACCTTGCGTCCATACTGGTAGGCCGTATTGATAATCTGCTGCACCCGGTCCACGTTGGAAGCAAAGGTAGCCACCAAAATCCGGTTCTTCTTGTGCTCGGCAAAGATGGTATCGAAGGTGCGTCCCACCGTCTTCTCCGACATGGTAAAGCCCTCGCGGATGGCATTGGTGCTGTCGGCCATCAGAGCCAGCACGCCCTTCTTGCCCAGCTCCGCAAAGCGCTGCAGATCGATGGGATCGCCGAATACAGGGGTGTAATCCACCTTGAAATCGCCGGAGTGTACAATGACGCCCGCCGGCGTAAAGATTGCAAGGGCCGCCGCATCCACAATACTGTGGTTGGTGCGGATAAACTCCACCCTAAAGCAGCCTGCCGTGATCGTCTGTCCGTACTTTACTACCTTGCGCTTGACCGAACGGGTCATGCCCCGTTCTTTCAGTTTGTGTTCAATAATGGCCATGGTCAGCCTGGTGGCATAGACCGGCACGTCAAAATCCTGCATCACATAGGGGATGGCGCCGATGTGATCTTCGTGTCCGTGGGTAATGAAAAAGGCTTTTACCTTGGAAATGTTATCCTTCAGATAGGTCGTGTCCGGTATTACCAGGTCGATGCCCGGCATATCCTCTGTGGGAAAGGACAGACCGCAGTCCACAACAATAATACTGTCTCCGTATTCGAAGGCAGTCATATTCATCCCTATCTTCTCCAGACCGCCGAGAGGGATGATACGAAGCGTATTCTTTTTTTCTTTTTGTCTCAATCCGAAACCTCCTGTTTTCCGAGCCATGCTCTATTTCCGCACAATGACAAAGGCTCCCGGCCAAAGCTCAGCTCTCGTCCGGGCAGCATTAATAGAGCAGATCGATGTCTCCAACCAGCTCTTTAAAAATGTGGAAGAGATAATCCAGTTCGTCCTCATCCTCCACGATCTCATAAATTGCATCCGCATCCTCCGGCGAAGAAATATCCCGCAGAATATAGCAGGAGCCGTCGCCCTCCTCTTCGGCCGCCAGCAGATAATTCACTCCGGCCACACGCGTCTCCTCCACTGCATATAGGGTAATATTCTCACCAGACTCATCGGTCAATACAATTTTCTCATCCATACCTTGTCACCTGCCTGATTTTGCCGCTGCCTCCTAAGACGCAGCTGTCACTCGCGGGGCAAACCATCCAGATAGCCCTGCAATATCAATACGGCCGCCAGCTTATCCACGTACTGCTTTCGGTATTCTCTTCTGACGCCGGCCTCGATCAATACTTCCTCGGCCTCCACTGTGGTCAGCCGTTCATCCTGCAATATTACCGGCAGTCCCGTGCGCCGCTCCAGCATTTCCTTAAAAGCCAGAGTCTTCTCCGCCCGGGGGCCGATGGTGTCGTTCATATTCAGAGGGAAACCCAGCACAATCTTCTCTGCGCCGTACTCGCGGACCAGCTCCTCAATGCGGGCCAGCGTCCTGCGCAGCTTGTTCTCTTCCTTGCGCACAATGGTCTCCAGTCCCTGTGCCGTGATACCCAGCGGATCGCTGACGGCCACGCCGCAGGTCCTGGAGCCGTAATCCAGTCCTAAGATTCTCATGCCAGACGATTCTCAATGTAATTCTTCACCAGCTCCTCCAAAAGCTCATCTCGCTCCACCCGCATAATCATACTGCGGGCGCTCTTGTAGCTGGTGATGTAAGTGGGATCACCGGACATGATATAGCCGACGATCTGATTGGTGGGATTATATCCCTTTTCCTTCAGAGCGTCGTAGACCTCGGCCAGAATCTGGCTGGCCTTCGTCTTCTGTTCCGCCTGCGGATACAGATGCTGTGTTGCATGCATGTTATCCATAATCTTCACGTCCCTCTCTGGAATCCTGGGGACTGCCATCGTCCCCTGAGGCATCCGGCTGTCTGACAGACAGCTGCAAAATCGTGTCACAATTATTCTAATATATAATCGCCGTTTCGGCAAGCGATTTTTCCTGTCACCGTCCTGCCTGACAATTCCATCCCCCCGGCTGCCTTCACCCGTATATATTCCTTAGTATAGCCGCCCATAAAGCCCTCTCCGGCCGGCTCCTCCAAAAGGGCTGAGACCTCGCGTCCCACAAAGCTCTGCCTGTATTCCTCGCTCATACGGGCGGCCAGATTTATAAGCTCCCGGCTTCTCTCCTTCTTTACCGCCTCCGGCACCTGATCCGGCATCTCGTCCGCCCGGGTACCCTTTCGGCGGGAATAGGGGAATACATGCATCTCATAAAAATTCACCTCTTTTACAAACTCCCTGGTGGCTGCAAATTCCTCGTCGGTTTCCCCGGGAAAACCGGTGATTACATCGGTGGTAATAGCAGGCTGTTCAAATTCTGCCCGCAAAAGAGCGCACTTATTCAAATATTCCTGTGCCGTATAATGACGGTTCATCCTTTTTAAAACGCTGTCGCAGCCGCTCTGCAAAGACAGATGAAAATGGGGGCAGATCTTCTGACAGGCAGCCAGCGTCCGGACAAAATCCTCCGTAATAATGCGGGGCTCCAGAGAACCCAGACGAATTCTCTCAATCCCCGGAATCTCCGCCACCGCCAGAATCAGTTTTTTGAGGCCCTCGCCAAAAGGCGCCTCCGGCGTCCGCTTTTCCCCCTCAAAATCCAGCCCATAGGAGCTTAAATGAATGCCGGTGAGCACCACCTCCCGGTAGCCGGCCTGTGCCAGATGCCGCACCTCTTTGCACACATCCTCCGGCAGCCTGCTGCGCACCCGTCCACGAACGTAGGGAATGATGCAATAGCTGCAAAATTGATTGCAGCCGTCCTGCACCTTCAAAAAGGCCCGGGTATGGCTCTCCGCTCCTCCCGTATCCAGCTCCTCATAGCAGGAGGGACCGGTCAGATCCGCAAGAACCGCCCGCTTCTCCTCTTTTCCGGCAAAATACTCCTCCAGCAGGGAAAGAAGCTGTCCTTTCTGATTGTTTCCGATAATTATGTCCACGGCAGGATCGGCCAAAACCTCGTCTCCTCTGGCCTGAACATAGCAGCCGGCCGCCACCACCACAGCGTCGGGATTCTGCTTTTTGGCCCGGTGGAGCATCTGGCGGGACTTCTGGTCGGCAATATTGGTCACGGTACAGGTGTTAATTATATAGACGTCGGCCTGCTCTCCCTCAGGAACAATCTCGTAGCCGCCCTCCAAAAGCTGCCTTCGCATGGCTTCCGTCTCATAGGAATTCACCTTGCAGCCCAGGTTGTGAAACGCCGCTTTTTTACTCATATTCTGCGATTCCTTTCTTGCTTTTTTCTCATCAAAGTCCTTGACACGACGCTTCTTACTGCGCTACTATGATACTATACCGGGTCGCATTCTCCCGGATATCCGTATCACAGTCAAAGGGGGTTTTCTCAAATGAAAACAGTCAAGATTTCTCTCAATTCCATCGATAAGGTTAAGACACTGGTGAACGAGCTGGCCAAATATGATTCCGATTTTGATCTGATCAGCGGCCGCTATGTCATCGACGCCAAGTCCATGATGGGCATCTTCAGCCTGGATTTATCCAAGCCCATCGATCTGTGCATCCACTCCGACGACGATGCCGACGCCGTGCTCACCGCTCTGTCCTCCTTTATTCTGGAATGAAGCGTACCAATTCCGTGCCGCATACTCGAAAGCGCATATTTGTTCACAGCAGCGCTTCCCGGGTATGCGGCATATTCTTTATTCCGCCCAGATGACCTCTCTGGTCTCCAGGGCTGTCTTTACCATCTCGTCGATCTTTTCTCCCAGCTTCTCCTCCGAGCGGTGAATCACCTTCAGATTGGGCTTGGTCACCGGATGCTTGGCCACAAATATGGTGCAGCAGTCTTCATAGGGCAGGATCGAAGTCTCGTAGGTCCCAATTTTCTCCGATATGGTCACAATATCCTGTTTGTCAAAGGCGATAAGAGGCCGGTATACCGGCAGCGTGCAGACTTCGTTGGTGGCCATCAGACTCTGCATGGTCTGGGAGGCCACCTGTCCGATGCTCTCGCCGGTAATCAGTCCCAGGCAGTCCTTCTCCAAAGCAATCTGCTCCGCGATGCGCATCATATAGCGGCGCATCAGAATGGTCAGCTGATCGTGGGGGCAGGTCTCATAGATATAGAGCTGGATATCGGTGAAATTCACCACATGCAGCTCGATGGGACCA
>CALWLM010000163.1 GCA_944381515.1 uncultured Lachnospiraceae bacterium
TTAGACAGTATAAATAGCTTTGCGGCTGGATTTACAAACCGTAATTTCAAGGCAGAAAATAAGATGGAACGCCGTTTTCCAGAAACTGTACTATCTCTGGAGAACGGCGTCTTGTGTTTGTGCTGGAAAACTTATTTATTATTTTCAGGAGTTTCAGAGTATGCGGATAACTCAGTACCGCATATAAGGAGAACCGCAGAATAAACCGCCGCCTCCGCAGCAGAGATTGCAGACCAGATTGATCAGGCAGAGCTTCACGCAGAGGTTGTCGGCGCCTGAAATGGGAGAGCCATAAGGGCGGCTCATATCACGGTACCAGCTGCCGCCGCTCTCCAGCTGCCGTACCAGCATCTGGTATTCTGCGTTGCCCGGCTCCATGGATGCGGCCCTTTTGGCATGGTCTAAAGCGGCCACGTTATTTCCCATGCCGGAATTGGCCACCGCGCTGTAATAGTACCATTGCGCGGTACGCTCCCGGATATTGTTCAGCACATTGAGGGCCTCGCGGTAATGACCGCTGCGGATATAATTGGCGGCTGCCGTCATATGGGAGCTGTATTCGTCTCCGGCCGCCTGCTGTCCGCCGCCATAACCGCCTCTGCCGCCATAGCCGTAACCGCCGTAGCCATAACCTCCATAGCCCTGATTGCCGTAAGAGGAACCGCCGCCTTCCCTTTCTTTCATGATCTGCTGATAGGCCTGCTGGATTTCCTTGAATTTTTCTTCGGCAGCGGCCTTATTGGGATTGTTTTGATTGGCATCGGGGTGATAACGGCGGCTCAGGGCGCGGTACGCCTTTTTGATTTCTTCGTTGGAGGCATCCCGGGATACACCCAGAACCTTATATGGATCATACATTGGTTTTCTTGTCCTTTCTCTTTTGGTTGGTCAGTTCATAACGGCACCAAACGCCGGAATAGAGAATATTGCGCAGAATCGGCGCGTACTCGACTAAGGGCAGACGCTCGAAGGACTTGCAGGCTTCGGCTAACATCATTGTCAGAATCTGACTGCACTCTTCCTCAAAATTCGGATCATCCTTGATCGGCAGCAGCGGATTATAGCTGCCGGATTTTTCATCGTCTTCCAGGTCCTCATAGGCATCCATCAGATAGATAAATTTACCCAGGTAGAAGCCCATGTGGCGCAGCTCTTCCTCCCACTCGTCATGGCGGACAGCAAAGATTTCAGCCATGATCTGCCCGAAGCAGCCGGCGGCCTCGTCGATATCGCCGGTGTGGTTTTCTTCATAGGTGTGCAGCTGAACCAGCCATTTTTCAACGATCTCAGCTTTCTGCGGATAATCTTGGCATACCCGGCGGAATTTATTCTGGAGAAAAATCGAACCGGCTTTTTTGGTGATTTTTTTGTCATCCTTCCAGTCATCCAGGCACTGATAATAGGATAAAAGCAGATTCATATCGGCAGCGTAGCCGGTGAAATGGCTGATCCGAGTGGGATGCTTCTCGATGGGATGGGCAATGCACTTTTCGATAGTGGGTTCGGCCTCGTCCTGATAGAGATCGGTCAGCAAAAGAACCAGAAAGGTCAGGTCGTAGGTAAGAGTCATTTGCCCGGACAGGCCGTAGCGTTCCCGCAGGGTACGGCACAGTCCGCAGTAATAGCTGCGGTACAGATCAAATTCTTTGAATTTCAGCTCCTGTTTGTTTACGATAATATAGCCAAACATATGAGGTCCTCTTTCTATTATACTGCTTTTCAGTGTAGACGATGTTTCTGAATAGGCGGTGAAAGAAAACTAAAAAAAATATGAATTATACCGCTTTTTCCTTGCATTTGGAGCAGGAAACGACTATACTGTTTTTAATGATACCTTTTTGTTACCGCACACATTCTTCAGGATTTTCCATCCATCGGGATTCTCTATCATCATACCAGCAGGCAGGTCTGATTTCAATATTCTTTTTGCATTTTTTCACCCATTTATCATCGGACGTATCTTTTATCGGCGCAAATATCGGAATATATACCCTGTCCTTTTACAAAATTATGGCCGCAGCTGCCTGGGGACGGCGGCAGAGCAAAGGGCCGAAACAGAGGAATGAAACAAAGAATTTACGTAAGAATTAAAGAGAGGAGGCGTTTTTGTTGTATGCAAAAGTAAACAGCGCCGCCTTGGCCGGAATGGACAGTTTTCCGGTGCAGGTGGAGACCGATTTGAGCGACGGGCTGCCCCATGTGGAGATGGTGGGGACCCTGTCTACAGAGGCAAGGGAGGCCAGAGAACGGGTGCGCACAGCTCTGAAAAATTCTGGAATTCGCATTCCCCCCAAGAAGATCACGGTAAGTCTTTCTCCGGCGGACAGGCGAAAAGAGGGCAGCGGTTTTGATCTGGCGATGGCGGCCGGAATAGCCGCCGCTATGGGAATGATTTCAGACAGGGTTCTTCGGGACTGTATGATTGTCGGAGAGGTTTGTCTGGACGGCCGGGTCAGAGGCGTCAGAGGGGTGCTTGCCATAGCCGGCTGCGCCAGAAGAGAAGGGATTCGGAGACTGTTTGTACCCAGGGAAAATGCAGGGGAGGGAGCGGTCTTTGCGGATTTGGAGGTCATGGGAGTAGGGAGCGTGAAAGAGCTTTTATCCATACTGCGGGGAGAGAACGCCGGAGTGCCGGAGCCTGGCTGCGTCTGGTCGGAGAGTCTGCCGGAAAGCGGCGAGGATTTCAGCCAGGTGGGCGGACAGGAGGCGGTCAAGAGGGCGGCGGAGGTGGCCTGTGCCGGTATGCACAATATGCTGATGATTGGCAGCGCCGGTGCGGGCAAGTCCATGATTGCCAGGCGGATTCCAACGATTCTGCCCAGGCTCACCAGGCAGGAGAGCATTGAGATTTCCACCATTTACAGCATCGGCGGCTGTCTGACGGAAGGCGGCGGGCTGATTCGCAGCCGTCCCTTTCGCAGCCCCCATCATACGATCACGGCAGCCGGTCTGGCCGGAGGAGGGAGGATTCCCCGGCCGGGAGAGATCTCCTTTGCCCATGGCGGCGTGCTGTTTTTGGACGAGCTGCCGGAATTTCGCGCCAGCGTGCTGGAGACGCTGCGCCAGCCCATGGAAGAGAGACGGCTGACCATTGTGCGGGCGGGGGTTGCCTATGAGTTCCCGGCTGATTTTATGCTGGTGGCGGCGATGAACCCCTGCCGCTGCGGCTATTATCCGGATCGCAGTCTGTGCAGGTGTACGGAGCGGGAGGTGCGGGACTATCTGGGGAAGCTCAGCCGTCCCCTGATGGATCGGATCGATATATGCAGCGAGGTGGGCAAGGTCTCCTATGACCGCCTGCGGGAGAGGGGAGAAAGTTCAGCCGATATACGCGCCCGGGTGGAACGGGCGGCGGCGATACAGAGCAGGCGTTTTGCCGGCACGTCTATCCGCTTTAACTCCCGCATTCCGGCCGGGCAGCTGTATCGCTACTGCAATGTAAGCGGGGAGGCGGAAGCGCTTTTGCAAAAGGTTTATGATAGAAGGACCGTGACGGCCAGGGGGCTGCACAGTCTGATTCGGGTAGCCCGGACCATAGCGGATCTGGACGAAAGCTCCGCAGTAGAAAAACGGCATGTAAGCGAAGCTGTGTTTTACCGCGGTCCCAGAGAGATCTTTCGGGGAGGAGAAGAGAATGTCTGATGCAGATAAGGAAAAAATGAATGGGGTAATATTAAATAAGGAAAGAAGGGATCAGGAGGAAAAAAGAGCGGCCTGGTGGCTGGACAGCGCGCCGGGTTTGGGGGCTGTGCGGCTTTTGCAGCTGGCGCAGCTTTTCGGTTCCGCGGTCAATATTGCAGCGGCGGCCAGGGAGAGAGGAGACGGCCTGTTATTCTGGCAGGAGCAGATCCAGGGAAGATGGAAGGAGGATACGGAGCTTAAGGTAACGGCCGCAAACTGGCAAAGCCTGAGGGCCCACCTTCGCAATTGGGAAAAGGCCGCGGAGGAGTATCATAGATGGACGCAGGCAGGCATAAGGTTTATCACAATCTGGGACGACGCTTATCCAGAACGCCTCAGCCATTACAGGGACCGTCCCTTTGCCCTCTATGTAAAAGGAAACCTTCCTCTTGAAGAAAGGAAGACGGCTGCAGTGATCGGAGCCAGAGCCTGCAGCCGCTATGGCAGAATTTATGCACGGAAAATAGCAAGGGAGCTGGCGGAAAGACAGGTACAGATCGTCAGCGGACTGGCTGCGGGGATAGACAGCGAAGGACATGTGGGAGCTCTGGATTCGGGGATGCCGGGGGCTACCTATGCGGTGCTGGGCTGCGGACCGGAACAGTGCTACCCCAGGGAACATGGCCTGCTGGCAGACAGGATTGTGGAGGCGGGGGGAGGTCTTATATCGGAATTTGCTCCGGGAACGCCTCCGCTGGCGCACCATTTTCCGATGCGCAACCGGATTATCAGCGGACTGTCGGACTGTATTCTGGTCATGGAGGCCAGAGGACGCAGCGGTTCTCTGATTACGGTGGGACAGGCGCTGGAGCAGGGAAAGGAGGTGTTTGCTTTGCCGGGCCGGGCAAACGACGGCCTCAGCGAAGGCTGCAACTGCCTGATCAAGACCGGAGCGGCCCTGCTTACGGGCAGCCGAGAGGTATTGGAATATCTTTTACCCGGTGCGAAAGAAAATAACAGGGAAAAAGAAGAGGAAAAAGAAAAAAGCGCAGAATTTGTAAAAAAGCCTCTTGCACCGAACAAAAATTTGGTGTATAGTTGTCTGGATTGTCAGGGCAAATCGGTGGAACAGCTAATGGAGCTGACCGGGTTGCCCCTTTCGGCCGTTCGCGAGGAGCTTCTGCTGCTTCTTTTGGACGGAGAGATTGCAGAGACAGCCAAGGGCTGTTATGCTGCATTGGAGTAAAGTGGATTATCAAGGAGAGCAATATGGCAAAAAATCTTGTGATCGTGGAGTCGCCGGCAAAGGTTAAGACGATTAAGAAATTTCTGGGCCAGGGATATGAGGTAGTGGCCTCGGGCGGTCATGTGCGGGATCTGCCCAAAAGCCAGATGGGAATCGACGTGGAACATGATTTTGAACCCAAATATATTACGATACGCGGCAAAGGAGATACGCTGGCTATGCTTCGCCGGGAGGTCAAGAAGGCGGATAAGATCTATCTGGCTACCGACCCGGACCGGGAAGGAGAGGCTATTTCCTGGCATCTTTTGGCTGCCCTTAAGCTGGAGAATACGGCGGATAAGAAGGTATATCGGATCAGCTTCAATGAAATCACCAAGTCGGCAGTGAAGGCTTCTTTGAAGGAGCCCAGGGAGCTGGATATGAATCTGGTCAACGCACAGCAGGCCAGAAGGGTGCTCGACCGGCTGGTGGGCTATGAAATCAGCCCGGTTTTGTGGGCCAAGGTAAAGCGCGGCCTGAGCGCCGGGCGCGTGCAGTCGGCCGCTCTGCGCATCGTCTGCGACCGGGAGGAGGAGATCGCCTCCTTTATCCCGGAGGAATATTGGACCCTGGAGGCTGAGTTTGCCGTGGAAGGCTACCGGTCTTTGCTGAAAGCCCGTTTTTATGGAAATGGCAAGAAAATGGAGATTGACAGCAAGGAACGCCTGGATGAGATCTGCGCGGCGATTTCAAATGCCGAGTACCGCGTGGCCGAGGTCAGAAAGGGAGAGCGGGCCAAAAAGGCGCCTCTGCCCTTTACCACCAGCACCATGCAGCAGGACGCAGCCAACGTGCTGAATTTTGCCACCCAAAAAACCATGCGGATTGCGCAGCAGCTCTATGAAGGCGTAGATGTGAAGGGCCATGGAACCATTGGTCTGATTACTTATCTGCGTACGGATTCGGTGCGTGTGTCCGACGAGGCTCTTGCTTCCTCAAGAGCTTATATCGAGGCGAATTACGGCGAGGCCTACGCCGCCAAGGAAGCTCCTGCCGGTCGGGGAAGCGGCCGCATTCAGGATGCCCACGAGGCCATTCGCCCTACGGATATCTCTCTGACGCCGGCTATGGTGAAGGACTCTCTGAGCCGGGATCAGTTCCGTCTCTACCAGCTGATCTGGCAGCGGTTTATTGCCAGCCGGATGACGCCGGCGGTGTTTGAGACCATATCGGTCAAGATTCAGGCGGGAGATTACACCTTCCAGGCCTCCTCCTCGCGCCGCCGTTTTGACGGTTATCAGTCGGTTTATGCCGCCGGTGAGGAAAAGAAGGAGAATAATGTGGCGGCTGCGGGTCTGGAGACCGGAATGGTTCTTGCCCCTCCCAAACTGGAGGGCAGCCAGCATTTCACACAGCCTGCCCCTCATTATACAGAAGCAAGTCTGGTACGGACCATGGAAGAAGACGGTATTGGCCGCCCCAGTACCTATGCTCCCACTATTACGACCCTGCTGGCCCGCCGTTATCTGATCAAGGAGGAGAAAAACCTCTACGTGACGGAGCTGGGCGAGGTGGTCAATAATATTATGAAGCAATCCTTCGGAGTCATTGTGGATGAGACCTTTACGGCCAACATGGAGTCTCTCCTGGACGGCGTAGAGGAAGGCAAGGTGGAATGGAAGACCATCGTGCGCAACTTCTATCCGGATCTGGACGAAGCGGTGAAGAAAGCGGAGGCGGAGCTTAAGGAGGTCAAGATTGCCGATGAAGTATCCGATGTTCCCTGCGATCAATGCGGGCGGATGATGGTGATTAAATATGGTCCCCACGGCAAGTTCCTGGCCTGCCCCGGTTTCCCGGAATGCAGAAATACCAAGCCGCTTCTGGAAAAAATAGGCGTACCCTGCCCCAAGTGCGGTAAGGATATCATCGTCAGAAGAACCAAGAAGGGACGGCGGTATTACGGCTGTGAGGGCAACGGAACCGACTGTGATTTTATGTCCTGGCAGAAGCCTTCCGCTACCCGATGCCCCTCCTGCGGCGGATATATGGTTGAAAAAGGAAGTAAGTTAATTTGTGCCGATCCGGCCTGCAAAACCGTCATAGAGAAGGACTGAGATAGTCTTGTTTCCAGCCCTTTTATGTGAACTTGCCGGTATTTCCATTCATTTTTTTGCTGGCTCCCAAAAGTATATAGAAAATTTCTAAAAAAATAAGAAAAAGCCCTTGTATTTCTCGGCAACGCATGATAAAATCGAGACATCAAGGCGGAAAAGGACGATAAGGAGAGGTGGCCATGAGCGTACAATTATTGGACAAAACCCGTAAAATTAACAAGCTGCTTCACAACAACAATTCAAACAAGGTGAACTTTAACGACATCTGCGAGGTGCTGAGCGACATCATGACTTCCAATGTCATGGTGATCAGCAAGAAGGGAAAGGTCCTGGGCCTGGGATATTACGAAGGGATTGAGCCGATCGGCGAATATCTGGTGGATAAGGTGGGAGAGTTTATCACCCCCATTTTTAATGACCGGATACTGGGCATCCTCTCCACCAAGGAAAATATTAATCTGGAGAATATGGGCTTTGAGCAGCCGGATATCAGCCGCTACAAGGCTATGATTACCCCCATTGATATTTCCGGCGAGAGATTGGGGACCATGCTGTTCTACCAGGTGGGCCGGGAGTATGATATCGACGATATTATTCTCTGCGAGTATGGCACAACGGTTGTGGGTCTGGAGATGCTGCGCAGCGTCAGCGAGGAATATGCGGAGGAGAACCGCAAGCTGGGCATTGTTCGTTCGGCTCTGAGCACCCTGTCTTTCTCCGAGCTGGAGGCAGCACAGTATATCTTCGACGAGCTGGATGGCAACGAAGGAATTCTGGTGGCCAGCAAGATTGCGGACCGCGTAGGCATTACCCGTTCGGTCATCGTAAATGCCCTGCGTAAGTTTGAGAGCGCCGGCGTAATCGAATCCCGTTCCTCCGGTATGAAGGGAACGTATATCAAGATTGTCAACGATATGCTGCTGAGTGAATTGGCGGCAATGAAGAAGGAAAAGAAGAGCTGAAGGTTTCAGCTCCATGTGTGACGGAATTTCGGGACCCTCCCCGGAGTCGGACAGACTTTCGGAGAAGGTCCCTTTCGTTCTGGCCGGAGATTTCCGGATGACGCGGTTTTGGCACGCCAGGTTGAAGAGGGAGAACGAAGATGAGTTTGATCACATTGGGCGCATTGACGGCGGGCGGTTTGCTGCTTTGCTCAGAATATGAAAAGAAGCAGCTCAAGGTCCGCCGATATGAGATTTCCCACCAAAAAATCCCGGAGTCCTTTGACGGAGTCCGGCTGGTGATGCTGGCGGATCTGCATGCCCGAAGCTTTGGAGAGAAAAACAATCGTCTTTATGAAGAAATCAGGGCCCTTGCGCCCGACTATATTTTGACGGCAGGCGATATGATCCTGAAGACGCAGCCCTTTGATACGGAAGAGACGGCGCGCTTTCTGGGAAAGCTGGCCGGTCTGTGTCCCGTCTATTGCGGCAACGGCAATCATGAGCTTAAGCTGCGGCAGATAAAGGCAGGCAGAAGGACAGCCTACGACTGGTATACCGACAGCCTGCGTAAGAAGGGAGTAAGGGTTCTGTCGGATGAGACGGCAGTCCTGGAACGGGCCGGCGGCCGGATTGATGTGACCGGTCTGGATCTGGGCCTGGCCTATTATGGCAAGGGCTTTCATGTCCCCATGCGGCCGGATTATCTGGTGCGCAAGCTGGGCGAGCCGGCGGAAGGGCGCTTTCATATTCTGCTGGGACATTACCCGAATTATTTTCCGGAATATGCGGCCTGGGGAGCTGATCTGATTTTGGCGGGGCATATGCATGGAGGAACGGTGCGGCTGCCCTCCTTGGGCGGGCTGATGTCGCCGAACTATGAATTTTTCCCGGCCTATGACAGAGGGCTGTACCGGCAGGGCAGGTCTGCCATGGTGGTGAGCGGAGGCCTGGGAACCCACTCGATCAATGTCCGCGTGGGCGGCAATTACCCGGAAATATCGCTGATCTGTTTAAGAAGGAAAGGACAAGCCAGACAGGAGAAGCATGGAAATCAAGGTTAAGCTGGAGGCCTTTGAGGGGCCGCTGGATCTGCTTTTGCATCTGATCGAAAAGAATAAAGTAAATATTTATGATATTCCTATTGTGGAGATCACGGCTCAGTATCTGGAGTATGTGCAGGCCATGGAGGAAGAGGACCTGGATGTGGTCAGCGACTTTCTGGTGATGGCCGCCACTCTTCTGGATATCAAATGCCGGATGCTTCTGCCCAAGGAAACGACTGCGGAGGGAGAGGAAGAAGATCCCCGCAGCGAGCTGGTGGAGAGGCTTTTGGAATACAAGATGTACAAGTATGCCTCCCTGAGCCTGCGGGAGAGGCAGGTGGAGGCATCCCGTGCGTTCTATAAGCCGTCCACAATACCGCCGGAGGTGGCGGCCTATGAAGAGCCGGTGGATACGGAGATGCTGCTGTCCGGTCTTACCCTGTCCCGGCTGAAACAGGTTTTTGACTTTGTCATGAAGCGGCGGGAGGATAAGATAGACCCGGTCCGCAGCCGTTTTGGCCAGATCAAAAAGGAACCCATCAAGGTGGAGGACAAGATTATGGCCGTGATGGAGTATGGCAGGAAAAAACGCGTCTTTAATTTCCGCGAGCTTTTGGAGAGCCAGACGAGCCGAATGGAGATAGTCGTAACCTTTCTGGCCGTTTTGGAGCTGCTTAAGCTGGGCCGTCTTGCGGTGACCCAGGAGCAGCTGTTTGATGAAATTCATCTGGAATTGATCGATGATTCTCCTCTGATTTTGTCGGAGGATGAGATCGCTTACGATACGGAAACCCCGCAGGAGGGAGAGGTGTAGGAACATGGAGATTCGCAGGGCCAAGGCCATATTGGAGGCCATCCTTTTTACCATGGGCACGGCTGTGCCGCTGCCCGCGCTGGCTGCGGCGCTTGAACAGGATGTGCAGACGACAGAAAAACTTCTGCACAGCATGATGGACGATTATGTGCAGGAGGACAGAGGAATACGCCTGATTGAGCTGGACGGCAGCTTTCAGATGTGCAGCAATCCGGATTTTTATGAGTATCTGATCCGAATTGCAGCTCAGCCCAAAAAGTATGTTCTGACCGACGTGCTTTTGGAGACTCTGTCCATTGTGGCCTACAAGCAGCCTATTACCAAGGCGGAGATCGACAAGATCCGCGGTGTCAGTTCCGAGCACGCGGTCAATCGTCTGGTGGAGTTTGGCCTGATTGAAGAGGTGGGCCGTCTCAACGCGCCGGGCCGCCCCATTCTCTTTGGAACCACAGAGGCCTTTCTGCGTCATTTTGGCATCGGTTCCCTGGAGGAGCTGCCGGCCATTGCTCCGGAGCAGGTGGAGGAATTTAAGCAGGAAGCCGAAGAGGAGGCCCAGCTTCGTCTGGATATCTGATGCTGTCCGGAAGACGGGCGGCAGGAAGCGGCGGGGATGGACCCGGACGGCATCTGCTGAAATATACTCTTGCCAGAGGGCAGGAGAAGTGCTATATTGTATAGGAATCAAAGCAGAGTAGGACTGCACGCGCCAAGTGCCCAGGAGACGGGGAGTTGTTCCCGGGACGATAGCAGACGAATGGATCTGCTGCGGTGTGCACTCCGCATCCCGCTGCTTGCCTGTTTGAATGGATGAACCAACTCCCGGGATCCATCTGCCTGTGTGCAGAGAGATGCCGGGAGTGCTTTTTCTTCCTCCACCGATGGGCATGCAGACATCGTAAGGAGGACAGAAAAGTGAATCAAGAACACATCAAAAAAAGACGTTCTGCATACTGGAGCGCCAAAAAGCTGACGGCTATGGGAGTGCTGGTGGCGCTCCACATTGTAGCCAATCGTTTGCTGGGGATTGATCTGACCCCTTCCCTTCGCCTGACCATCAGCAGCTCTTTTATTATGCTGGCCGGCCTCTGGTTTGGGCCGGTGAGCGGAGCGCTGGTGGGAGGCCTGGCCGATCTGGTGGGCTGTGTGCTGGACGGCTATGCACCCTATCTGCTGCTGACTGTGTCGCCGGTTTTGATGGGGCTGTTAGCGGGACTGATGGGCCCTGTAATACGCCGCTCCAAAAACATCTTTGTCTATGGGGCGGCAATAGCGCTGATCGGCATTCTGACCAGCGTCCTGTACAGCTCCTGGAGTTTTTCCGTGCTGTATGGCGCTTCGTTTTGGGTCTACGCAGCGCCCAGAGGACTGCAGACGGCCATTTCTACGGTCCTCAACACCCTGGTGGTCTATAGCCTTTACCAGAGTCCGGTTACGGCGCTCGTCTCAGATGGCGAGGCCTGGAAAAGCCGCCGGGCAGGGCTTGCGGCGGCAGAATCGGCGGACAGAAAGAGAGGCGGCAGACAATGACCTACGAGGAGGCGCTTACTTATATTCACAGTGTGATCTGGAAGGGCAAGAGGGTGGGCCTTTCCCGTATCACAGAGCTGCTTGAACGGATGGGAAATCCGGAGAAGAAGCTTCGTTTTGTCCACGTTGCCGGAACCAACGGCAAGGGCTCCACGGCCAAAATGATTGCTTCGGTTATGGAGGCGGCGGGCTATCGCACCGGTCTGTTTATTTCTCCCTTTATCCACTGCTTTAATGAAAGAATGCAGATCGACGGGACGCCTATTTCCGATGAGGAGCTGATTGCTCTCACCGAGGACATTCGCGAGACGGCCTCCGGGATGGAGGATAAGCCTACGGAATTTGAGCTGATCTGCGCCCTGGGGATGGCCTATTTTCACCGGAATCACTGCGATATTGTGGTTTTGGAGGTGGGACTGGGCGGCGAAATGGACTCCACCAATATTATTGACACCCCGGAAGCGGCAGTGATTTGCGCTCTGGGTTTCGATCATATGAAGGAGCTGGGTTCTACGATGGAGGAGATTGCCCGCGCCAAAGCAGGGATCATCAAAAAGAACAGCCGGGTAGTCTTTTACGGCCAGAACGATATCGCTCTGCCGGTTATAGAAAAAAAGGTCCGGGAAACCGGCAGTACGCTGGTGCTGCCGGATTACGGCAGTCTGCGCACGGACAAAAGAGATCTGACTGGTCAGTTTTTCTCTTATGGAGAGTATGAAAACCTCCATATCCGGCTGCTGGGAACCTATCAGCTGTACAATGCAGCTGTGGTAATCGAGACGGTGAAGATTCTGCGCGGGCGGGGCTTTGCAGTCAGCGACGAGGCTCTGCGGGAAGGGCTGTCCCTGGCCCGCTGGCCGGGCAGATTCGAGCTGGTGCGCGAGAAGCCTCCGGTTATTGTGGACGGTTCCCACAATCCCCAGGGAGTACGCGCTACGGTGTGCAGTCTGAAAGAGTACTTCCCGAAGGGAGGAATTGTCTTTCTGGTGGGCGTCCTGGCAGACAAGGATGCCGCCGGAATGATGCGGGAGCTGGCGTCCGGCGGAGAAAAGGCAGATGGCCAGGAGAGGGCAGATAGTCAGGAGAAGGCCAATGGTCAGGAGCTGGCGGCAGCCTATATTACGGTTACGCCGCCCAGCATGCGGGCTATGGATGCCGTTTCGCTGGCAGAGCTTCTGCGGTCTGTGACCGACCGGCCGGTGACGGCGGCGGCGAGCCTTGAGGAAGGCTGCGCCATGGCCCTGTCTGCGGCAGGGTCAGAGGGGGCGGTCTGCGCCATGGGCTCTCTGTATATGGTGGACGATCTGGAGCGGCTGCTGGGATAAGACAGAAACAGTCTTGACAGATGAGCCTGTGACTGGTATGCTGATGGTATCGGAGCGGATATGCAAAGACCGCGGGACTGACGCGGCATATGGCGGCCGCTGCGGCGAAAGCAGAGAAACAGGAGGTGTGAGGATGATTTGAATCTTTTCTGAACAAAATTTCGGTACAATTATAATGGATTGAATTGCCGTTTTGTCAGGAGAGAGTTTGTCCTCATATCTTCCAAAATATAGAAAACACATGGACGTGCACTGCAATGCGAGAATTGATCGCATGATGTGCAGCATTGTGATGGATGCTGAGATGTCTGTGCGGCAGCGCGGACAGATTATCCATGTGAGAAGGAAAGAGATACAGAGGGCGACAGGATATTCCTGCCGCCCTCTTTGCGTGACAGGCCATAGTATTCAGCATGACCGCCGAATGCGGCGGCGCAAAAGGCAGAAAGCCTGAACGTCACGCTGAGAAAAAGGATGGTTTCGGACGGCGGCAGATCTTAAAAAGCGAGGTGAATGCATATGTCAGTTATCCTGGTAAACGATCTGACCTTTGCCTATGATGGCAGTTATGATAATATTTTTGAACATGTATCCTTTCGTCTGGATACAGACTGGCGGCTGGGGCTTATTGGCCGCAACGGAAGGGGCAAGACCACGCTGCTGCGCCTTTTGATGGGGCAATATGAGTACAGCGGTTCCATCGTATCGCCGGTGACCTTCGACTATTTTCCCTTTGCTGTGGAGAACCGGGAGCGGGATACCTGGGAGGTGGCCATGGAAATCAATCCGGACCTGGAGCTGTGGCAGCTCCAAAAGGAAATCAGCCGCCTGGAGGTGAAGGAAGAAACGCTGTATCGTCCCTTTTCCACTCTGTCTCAGGGCGAACAGACGAAAGTACTTTTGGCTGTATGTTTCCTGCGGGAGAATGCTTTTTTACTGATTGACGAGCCCACAAATCATCTGGACCGGGAGGCGCGCAAGGTGCTGGGAGACTATCTGCGTACCAAGAAAGGCTTTTTGCTGGTTTCCCATGACCGGCAGCTTTTGGATATCTGTGTGGACCATGTGCTGTCCTTTAACCGGGAAGGAATCGAGGTCAGTCAGGGGAATTTTACCACCTGGAATGAAAATCGGGAGAGACGGGACCGCCATGAACTGGCAGAAAATGAAAGGCTGAAAAAGGATATTCGCCGTCTTGAGGCGGCGGCCCGTCAGGCCCATGCCTGGGCAGACCGGACGGAGTCGCTGAAAATCGGCAGCGGCTATGCGGACCGGGCCTATTTAGGCGAACAGTCCCGGCGGATGCAGAGCCGCCGTAAGAATCTGGAAAAGAGACAGCGGGCCGCTATTGAGGAGAAAAGCAGCCTGCTGAAAAATGTGGAAACGGCGGAAAGGCTGAAGCTCTACCCCCTGACGCACCATAAGGAAGTGCTGGCATCCTTTGAACAGGCGGATCTGGGCTATGGAGACCGGATAGTCTCTCGCAATCTCTCCTTTTCTGTGAGGCAGGGAGAGAGGATTGCCCTGCAGGGGAGAAACGGCTGCGGCAAGTCTACGGTATTAAAAGCGCTGCTGGAAGCAGCCTCCAGGGCGCAGGAACCAGAGGAGAGAGAGGAGAGCGCAGGAGAAGCTCTGTTAAAGCAGGGAGAAATTCGTCTGGCGCCCGGACTTAAAATATCCTATGTTTCGCAGGATACTTCCGGTCTCAAGGGGAGTCTGACCGATTATATCGAATCCTGCCAGGCGGATCGCACGCTTTTTCTTGCCCTTCTTCGCAAGCTGGATTTTTCACGGGTCCAGTTTGAAAAGCGGATGGAAGATTACAGTGAGGGCCAAAAAAAGAAGGTGCTGATTGCCCGCAGTCTCTGCGAGCCGTCGCACCTCTATATCTGGGATGAACCGCTGAACTATGTGGATGTTTTCTCCCGAATGCAGATCGAGGAATTGATCCTTTCCTGCAGGATGACGCTGCTGTTTGTGGAACACGACCAGGCCTTTTGCGATAAAATTGCCACTCGGGTAATACGGCTTTAGTCTCCTGATCAAATACGGCCGGCCGCCCTCTCATAGCTGGCGGAATTACCGGTTTCGTCGAAGAGGAGCTGCGAGCCTTTGGTCAGCGCGCAGCGCATCAGACAGCGGGGATTTTCGTAGACGGTGCGCTTCATGCTGCCTTCATCCGGCGCCTTGAGGGCCACCGCATCGTCCTGGGGCAGAATAAGCTGGAGGGTGTAGTCTCCCTGGCGCAGGGTGATCCGGCGGCCGCCGCAGCGGGTCAGTCTGGCTCCCTGATAGGTTGAAAGGCGGTACTGCCGCCCGCCATGGGCGATCAGACTGCTGCAGGCGATCAGGCGGCGCCGGCCGAATTCCAGGCCGGCTGCCGTGAACATAACGCTGCCAGCCGGGGAGGAGGCCTTTCCTTTTGAAGCGGAATCCCCGGCCGGAAAACTGCATTGAGCCCAGAGATAGGCGGAGGGGAAGCTGTGTCCCCAGTCCGTTTCAATATAGCCTTGTCCCTGTCTGAAATCCCAGACCTTTTGATTGAAGAGAATTCGGCCCTTCAGAGGGTGGGAGAGACTTAAGACCCGGTGAAAGCAGGGCAGAGGCAGATGCCGGAAGGGTCCCATGAAGGAACGCCGGGGCGGTGTCAGAGGTCCGTAATGAATGTGACCGCGAATCGAAAGCCCGGGGATATCCAGGTGAACCCGGCAGCCTTTACTGGTGAAATAATTCTGCCCCAGACGGATATAAAGACGTTTGGGGCAGGCTTCCATATCCTTCTCTTCAAAGGGGATGAAGAAGCTGCGGCCGTCCGCAATGACCTGCAAAGAAGCGGTTTTTCGGCCGGTTCCATCCTGATGCAGGGCGGGAATGAGAATCAGCGTGTGCTCATCGGAGCAGTGTTTGAAATACCAGCCTTCAAAAAAGGAGCGGGTCTTGCCGGCTCCATGATAATATAATTCCATAGGACCTCCTGTGCTTGAATTCAGACATACCTTATCCTTTAAATAAGTATGGCAGAAGCAGGAAAAATTATACTGGGAAATATAAAGGGTTGCAGAGAAGACCGTTTTAAAATATAATTTTAGTTGGAGAAAATTGCTTTTACGATGGAGAAAGGGGAAATTCGTATGAAAAACGAAGAGGATGTATCGTGGATTATTTCTTTAATTAAGCTTGCGCTGTACCTGGCGCTGTGGCCGGTGGGCATATTTTTGCTGGTCCGCAAAATCCGCAGAGATCGCAAGGCTCTGATGAAGGCCGGGAAGATTATGCGAGGCTTCGGCATTTTTCTGGTTGTCGTCGTCCTATTTTCCTCGATTTCAGAAATTGCAGAACCGACACCGGGAACTTCCATGGGTGATCTGCTTTACGACAACGTGGTTTTAGGAGGCCTGGGAGTGGCGCTTTTGATTGGCGCGAGCCGGATACAGAAAACGGCCGCTTTGTATCGCCGCTTTATTGACCGGGTGGTTAATCACCATGAAACCAATATTGGAGCTATTGCCAGCTCTCTTTCCATGAGCACATTGGAGGCGCGAAAATGCCTGGAGCGCATGATTCGGATGGGATATTTTAATCAGGCCTGCATCAGCGAAGATGGAAATGAGCTGATTTTAGGGTATAGCAGCGAGGAAGACTACGAGCAGGCGCAGCTGGAAACGCTGGGCCATGTAAAACGCGCTGAGAAAATTGTGGCGGTATGCCGCAGCTGCGGAGCGCAGAACACAATCGAGAAAGGCAGCGTCGGAGTCTGCGAGTATTGCGGATCACGGATTAAATAATACACATAAGAGTAAAGAACAAGAGAAAATAATAAGAAAAAATAATAAGAAATAACAAACGTAAATAGTAAGATTAAATAGACGAAGAACCGATAAAGAGACGAAGTACAGACAAAAACTTTCTTCTGTCCGAAATTTTGGCAAAGCACTTAGATTTTGTCCCCGGCATATGGTAATAATAAAGAGGTAGCGGGGTCCCTACAAATCTATATGAAAGCATTTCCAAAACCGCTGACGGCCACAGAAGAGCGAGAGTGTCTGGAAAAATGGAAAGCCGGCGACCTGGCTGCTCGAGACGTCCTGATTGAAAGAAATATGCGGCTGGTGGCCCATATCAGCAAAAAATACAATGGGGACGGGAGGGATCTGGATGATCTGATTTCCATTGGAACAATCGGGCTGATAAAAGCAGTGAGAACCTTTGATCCGGAGAAGAACAGCAAGCTGGCCACCTACGCGGCCAAATGTATCGAAAACGAGATACTGATGAGTCTGCGTCTGGAGAAAAAGTACGGAAGAGAGGTATCCCTTTACGATCCCATCGGCACGGATAAGGAAGGGAACATGATCAGCCTGGTGGACGTGGTGGAGGCCGACGGCCGGGAAGTAGTCGAGGAAGTGGCTCTGGGACAGGAGATCGAGCAGATGTACCGGGCCTACGAGCAATGTCTGCGGGACAAGGAAAAAAAAGTTATCCGCATGCGCTACGGCCTCTTTGGCAGCCGGGAGTACACACAGAGAGAGATTGCCGGACAGATGCACATCAGCAGAAGCTATGTGAGCCGGATCGAGAAGGCGGCTCTTTTGAAGATGCGGGCCATGATGGAGTGATGGCAAAGGGAGACAGCTGTGGTTTTGACGGCCGTTCTGGAATGATTGACAGGATGTAGTTTTAATGCTATAATAGATAAAACTACAATAGATCAATCAATTGAGGGAGGTGCCGGGGTGAAACCACAGCTTTCTATTTCAGAATCAGAATGGCAGGTAATGAAGATTCTCTGGGCGAATTCTCCTCAGACTCTGCCGGAAATACTGGACAGGCTTAAGGAGACGGACTGGAGCAAGACCACAATTCAGACCTACCTGGCCCGCCTGGTGAAAAAGGGAGCCCTTCTCACAAAACGGCAGGGCAAAGGATATTTATATTATCCGGCGGTGTCGGAGAGCGACTGTCAGCTGGCTGAGAGCCGGAACTTTCTGCGGCGGGTATACGACGGCTCGCTGTCCAGGATGGTCATGGGTTTTGTGGAGAGCGGCGATATTACGGA
>CALWLM010000164.1 GCA_944381515.1 uncultured Lachnospiraceae bacterium
CGGAGATACCTTGACGGAAAGCGTTATCAGCTAATGGACATCTATTACAACGGCGTTGGTGTGATACGAGGGCTTACCCCTGAAGAAATGGAAGAAGCCTTTCAGGAACACCTTGCCAAACGGAAGCACAACAAAGCAAAGACGGCGTAACCAATGGCTGCACCGTCCAAAACAATCAATATTTAATTCAATTACAAGAGCGACCTTGGAGCACCTTCCTTACGGAGGGTGCCCCAAGGGATAGCTTCTTAATACATATGAAACGATTTATTTATGCTTCGGATTTCTCTGTTTTCTTCAGGGTTACCAACAGCAGAATAATGCCTGCGCCCAGCAAAATATGACCGATACCCGCAATTCCGGAGATCGCGGCAGAGGCCCCGGCGGACAGCGGCAGATTCAGCACCTGGGTCACACCGCGCACCAGCAGCATAACAGCCGTCAGCGAAACGCCGATATTATATACTCCAAGAAATACCCGGAAGGTTTTGAATTGCTGCAAATCATTATGGGATGCAAAAAGCGCAACGATCAGAAACATCACCATTCCCAAAAGGAACAGATGCCCATGAACCTTTCCCAGAGCGGTCACACCCGTAAAATCGTTGTATTTTGTGAACTCCCGATAAAACACACCGCCCGCCATGGCAGCAACCGCATAGATGAGAGAGATATTCAGATACTTTTTCATTTTTTCAATACTCCTTTTTTCATGACATGTAATCCGTCAAAATTTTGGAAGTATACCTCCAAAAGAAACCGCATTTATTATAGCTTCACAGATACCTTCCGGTCCTGCTCTCCGGCAAACGGCGGATCTCCTCCGGCGTTCCGGCAGCAACAATCTGTCCTCCCTCCTCGCCTCCGCCTGGTCCCATGTCAATGATATAATCGGCGTTCCGGATCACATCCAGATCATGCTCTATAACAATGACAGTAGCTCCATTCTCAATCAGAGTCTGAAAAACCTCCAGCAGTGTTTTTACATCCAAAGGGTGGAGGCCGATTGTCGGTTCGTCAAATACAAATATCGAGTCTGCCTGCGGGCGCCCCATCTCGCTGGCCAGCTTCAGCCGCTGCGCCTCGCCGCCGGAAAGGCTGGGAGTCTCCTCTCCCAGCGTCAGATATCCCAGTCCCAGGCTTTTGAGCACCTGGAGCCGCTGACGCACCAGCTTCATATCAGCGCAGGCCTCTATGGCCGTATTGATGTCCATCGCCATCAGCTGCGGCAGAGAGTAGGAAACCTTGGCGCTGCTCTCGTATTTCACCTGATATGCCTCCCGGCTGTAGCGGGAACCGCGGCACTGGGGACAGGGAATATCCACATCCGGCAAAAACTGCACATCCAGACTGATAATACCAGTGCCGTCGCAGACAGGGCAGCGCAGTTTTCCGGTATTATAGGAAAAATCGCCGGCCTTGCAGCCCAGCCGCTTCGCATCCGGCGTCCGGGCAAAAATCTTGCGCAGTTCGTCATGAACATTCGCATAGGTAGCCACAGTGGAACGGACATTGATGCCGATCGGTGTGGCGTCGATCAGCTTTACCTGCTCCAGGCCATCCGCCTCCGCCGACAGCACGTGATCCGGCAGCCTGCGCCCGTGAATCATCGCCTCCAGTCCAGGCACCAGACTCTCCAGTATCAGGGTAGTCTTGCCAGACCCGGACACCCCGGTAACAACCGTGAGCTTCCCTCTGGGGATATCAACGGTCAGAGGTTTTACCGTATGAATGGGACCAGTGGACAGATGAATCCTTCCTCTGTCAAAGAGCTCTGCGGCCCGTACCTTTGCACGGACGCGTACCTGCGCGCCTTCTCCCAGAAACGGGCCGATCTGGGACTGCGAATTCGCCTTAATCTGGTCCACCGTTCCCTGAGCAATGACCCGGCCGCCGCCCTCGCCTGCCTCCGGCCCCATTTCGATAATCCAGTCCGCCTGGGACAGTACCTGCGTGTCATGATCCACCAGCACCACCGAATTGCCGTCCGCAATCAGATCCTGCATCACCCCGGTCAGGCCCACGATATTAGAGGGGTGCAGGCCGATGGACGGCTCGTCCAGCACATACAGCACTCCCGTCGTTCGGTTTCGGACAGCTCTGGCCAGCTGCATCCGCTGGCGCTCTCCTGTAGAGAGCGTGGAAGCGGCCCGGTCTATGGCCAGGTAGCCCAGCCCCAGGTCGAGAAGCCTCCTGGCCGTATCCTGGAAAGACTCGCAGATACTTGACGCCATAGGACGCATCTCCTGCGGCAGAGAATCCGGAACGCCAGCCACCCACTCCGCCAGCTGGGACAGGGTCATCCGGCAGGCCTCATCCAGACCAATCCCCCGCAGCCGGGGCGCTCTGGCCGCTTCCGACAGGCGAGAGCCGCCGCAGTCCGGACAGACATCCTGTTTCAGAAATTTTTCCACCCTCTTCATCCCCTTCTCGTCCTTCACCTTGGACAGGGCATTTTCCACGGTATAGACCGCATTAAAGTAGGTGAAATCCAATTCTCCCGCCTGATTGGTATTCTTGGCATGATAAAGGATATGCTTCTTTTCGGCAGGCCCATTATAAACAATGTCCTTTTCTCTGTCCGTCAGCTGGCAGAAAGGCACGTCGGTACGGACTCCCATCTCCCGGCAGACATCGGTCATCAAGGACCACATCAGCGAATTCCAGGGGGCGACAGCCCCCTCGTCGATGGTCAGCGATTCGTCCGGCACCAGGGTGGAACGGTCCACAGTGCGCACAATGCCGGTTCCATCGCAGGTCCGGCAGGCTCCCTGACTGTTGAAGGCCAGCTCCTCCGCCGACGGGGCATAGAATCGGGCCCCGCACTGCGGGCAGACCAGCTCCTGCCCGGCTGCCACTGCCAGTGTCGGCTCCAGATAGTGCCCATTGGGACAGCGATGACTGGCCAGCCTTGAATACATGAGCCGCAGGCTGTTTAACAGCTCCGTTCCCGTACCAAAGGTGCTGCGGATGCCCGGCACACCGGGGCGCTGGTGCAGAGCCAGAGCCGCAGGCACATAAAGGGCCTCGTCCACGGACGCTTTGGCCGCCTGGGTCATACGGCGCCGCGTATAGGTAGACAGAGCCTCCAGATAGCGTCTCGATCCCTCTGCATAAAGTACGCCCAATGCCAGCGACGACTTGCCGGAGCCGGACACACCGGCGATCCCCACAATCTTGTTCAGCGGAATATCCACATCAATATTTTTCAGATTATGTACCCGCGCGCCGCGAATTTTGATTGCGTCAATCATATTTTTCCTCCTGTTCCGCTCTTTCGCGAAGTGATATCCTCAGCCGGTTATCTTCAACTGGTTATCTTCAACTGGTCATCTTCAGCCGGCCGTCCACAGCCTGATCCACTGGCGGCCATCCTGTTTCCCGCATTTTTTTCGAAAATCCGCTTTTTATTATTTTCTGGAGACCATTATAGAACATTCAGCTGCCAAGGACAAGCCGCCCCTTCTGCCTTTCGATAGAAACATACGCTATATTCAGGATGAAACAGGAAAACAAAAACCATATCACATCCGCCAGGAAAATACGCTCCCTCCCAGGCGGCAAGATTATTTCACTTGTCTGCCTGGAAGGGAGCGTATCGGTGATTCGCCGCGTGCGGCATCATTCGTTTCTGCGTATATTTAATTGCTTCCTCTTTATTTTTTTACGGTGAGGAGGATATCGCCCGGAGCCACGGCGCCGCTTCCAACGGGCTCTACGGCGGCGAAATCGTCCGTGTTGGTAACCGCCAGGATTACGCAGTCCGGATGCCCCGCAGCTGCGATCTTAGCCAGATCCATGGTTAGGAGAAGATCGCCCCTGCGCACTTTCTGCCCCACCTTGCATTTAGCAGCAAAGCCGTCGCCATTCATCTCAACCGTGTCCACGCCCACGTGTATAAGAAGTTCCATTCCAGCAGCCTTCAAACCCACGGCATGAAGACTGTCTACCAGCGCGGTAACCGTAGCGTCAGCGGGGGAATAGACCTCCCCTTTTTCCGGCTCCACGCCGATGCAGGTTCCCAGAATTCCTTCGGAAAACAGCTGGTCAGGGATGTCCTCCTGCCTCACAACGGTCCCCCTTGCGGGGGCAGAGAGATCGACGGGTAAGTCCGTCGGCTCCGGGTTTGATTTGCCCTTCAGTCTATCGAATAAACCCATACTGAATACTCCTTTCCACTCCATGCTCCCGCCGTCATGCTTATTTCACTTCTTCCGGCTTGATCCAAACCATAGCGATCACAAAAGCGACTACAAAACCGATCACGGCGGAAATAATAGCATTAATCAGGTTCATGGAGTTATTTATGTCAATAAACACAGGCAGAGTGGGAATGCCCGGCGCACCCTTGGCAAAACGAACCACATGCGTCAGTCCTGCATAGAGACCGCCCAAGCCTCCGCCTATAACTGTGGCAATAAGGGATTTTTTGTTCCGGGAAGTAAAACCATACAGGGCAGGTTCCGTGATTCCGCACAATGCCGTTACGCCGGCGGAGAAAGCCAGAGGCTTCACCTTCTCGTCCTTCGATTTCAGAGACAGGGCGATGGTTGCCGCTCCCTGGGCAATATTACTGGGAAGATTGCCAACGCCAAGAATCGAGCTGTATCCCATCTGAGCAATCTGCATGGTTTCCAGTGTGCCGACAGCCCTGTGCATACCCACGAATACCAGGAAGGGAGTGGTAGCGCCGATCACCGTAGGAACCAGCCAAGGCACTACTGTTTCCAATGCGCCAACGGCATTCATCAGTATATCGCCCAGCACAGCGCCGATAGGACCCAGGATCAAAAGCCCCACGGGGAAAGTAATAAGCAGGGTCAACATGGGTTCCAGGATGGCCTTTATCACCTTAGGTGAAATCTTTCGGGCAAACCTCTCCACATAGCTCATAAACCAAACCGTCAAAATCGTGGGGAACACGGTGGAGGAATAGTTATAGAGCACCACAGGAATACCGAAGAAGGTCACCGGCTCCCCGGCGGCTACCATTCCGGTATATGTAGGGTGAACGAACATAGCGCAGATCGCCGCCGCAATGAACTTGTTGCAGTTAAAATAGGTAGCCGCAGTCACGCCCAAAGCGATGGGCAGGAAATAAAAAATAGTGTCGGACACATAGTTGATGATGATGTACTCTGTAGTGGAATTGGTCACCAGATTCAGCGCCACCAGCACTGCCAGAACCGCCTTCAGCAAACCGGCTGCGGTAAAAGCAGGAACCAGGGGCGTAAACATACTGCTGCAGGCGTCAAAAAATTTGCCGACCAAAGCCTTTGGCGTCCACTTTTTCTTTTTGTCCTGAGCCGTGTATTCGTCATCGGGAACTGCGCCTCCCGCTTTCCCGGCATCTACCATCTTACTTACCACTCCATATAGCTCCGGAGCATCACTTCCAATAACGATCTGCGTCTGGGGCCCTACCTGCATCACCTTCATCACGCCGGTAATGTTCATCAGGGCAGCCTCATCCACCTTGCTCTGATCTGCCAGGGTCAGGCGCAGGCGAGTGGCGCAGTGTGAGACAGACTTGATATTCTCTGCTCCGCCCACATACTTGATACAAAGTTCCGCTAATTCCTTCATACTACTATCTCCTCTCATAAAATTATTGGACTTGCTTTTATCTCCAGGGATAAGCTCTGGCTCTCTTTCCCATTGGCCCGATTCAATGATCCAGGTACACCTTATACTCGTAATCGGGAACCACGCAGGCGTCAAACCATACGTTGATTCGTTTTATATCTTCATAGGGCATCAAATCCCCCGGCCGGTTTCCCACGCGGTAAAAGCAGGGAAACAGCATCTCCACCACAGAGAAGGGTTTGTTTGCAATCTGATTTTCCAGGGCTTTTCCCACCAGATGTCTCAGCTCCGTCACCTCGGCCGGCGTTCTCACGCCCGCCCTGGCAAGCAAGGATGCGTTTCCCTGTTTTGCCAGCTCCTCCAGATGGTGGCAACCTCCTGCCTGGATTCCATCCATGGTCTCGTTAGGTTCAAACCAGTTTAAGGTCTTTATGATGGTGACCTTCTCCTGTTTCAGCGCCCCCAGCCATTTTACGTTTTGAGCTGTTGAGCCGGCCTTGCTGCTGGCGCAGATCAGGATTACGATTTTCTCCGGATGCTCTCGCTTATAGCGCAGCCCGTCCTCATAAAACTCGTTGTTCTCATAAGCGTGGGTCTCAATGTCCAAATAAATATTGGAGCCTGTTTTTTCAAAAATCACCGCATCCTGCTGGATGCCCAGCCGCACAATCTCATCAGCAAGCACTTTGGACAGCGTACCCAGATAGCATCCCGCGTGAGGCGGGACTTTATCTTTCCGGATAAGATCATAGCCTGAAACGGCAGGGGAACGGTCTGCCCGGATCGCCCCGGCGGTGCACATCAGCTCGCAGGTTCCGCAATCCATACAGGCGTCCGGACTGGACAGTTCAGCATAGCGGACCCCTCTGCTGTTTGTCCGCTCTGCCCCGGTGAGCCTCAGCAAGCCCCGCGGGCAGGCAGCCAGGCAGTTCCCGCAGCCCATACACTGGTCCATTTCAATCCTTGCCGCCATATGACTTGCCTCCTTTTTTCAAAAGCTGGCAGAGATGAAGCCGCAAAAAGCTTCTTTCATAGCCCGTGACTTCTTCTCCATATTTTCCCTCCACCATGTCCACTATCTTGTTCAGGCACTCTTCCACCGCATCTCTCAGTTCCTGTTCGATGAAGAACGTAATGGGCTCATCATCCTTGAGCTGGTCGTGATTGAGATACCGCACGGAAAAAAACTTCAGATGCGTAACGAAACGTGAAAAGTGGACTCCCTCCGTAACAAACTGATCCGCATACTTCTCTTTGACCAATTCCGATATTTCCTTCACGATCCGCATCACCGCGTTAACCTTGGGAATATCCCCGCCGCCGGCCTGAATCAGATGGATTCCGATGAAGCCGCATTCATCCTCAGGCAATTCAATGTTAAGCGTTACATTGATGTATTCCAGCGCCCACTCGGCAACCTTGAACTCGTCCGGATAGAGAATCCGCATTTCCTCCAGCATCCCGAAGTTTAAAAGCAGCCCCTCACGGTATCTCTCCACCGCGCTGTTAATGTGGTCGAAGAGCGTCAGATAGATGCCTTTGTCTAACTCCCTCTTCATCTTTTTGTTGGCATAGCGCACGATCACATTCGTCATCTCGAAATACTCTTCCGGGATGCTCTGAAACAGTTCCAGGAGTTGCTGTGCGATGGGAGAGCTTTGGCTGAATAGTTTATCTGCCTGGGCGGGATCTATTTCATCTCCCGCCCTGCGTCCAAATGAAATCCCCCTTCCTATCAGGACCATTTCTTCCCGCCGTTCATTGACCGCCACCAATGCACTGTTATTCAAGATGTTCAAAATCCGCATTTATACACCCCCTCTCATTGGCAAAAAAATAAAGACCTAATTGTACACCAAAATATACAATCAGGTCTTGCATTTACATTAACACCCTAATTTCGCAAATGGCACGCTCTCGCTCTTGCTTTGCACCGTAACTATAGCAAACGTTCCGTTTTTTGTCAATATACATTTTTCACAATCTGTTTTTGTGCGTTTTTCACAATTTATTTTTGATTTTTTATGTGTTATGCTCAAAAATACCCTGCGCCGTTTTTCTTCTCAATCGTTATAAATTACCGGCTTGATCAGACTGCGGTCGTGAT
>CALWLM010000165.1 GCA_944381515.1 uncultured Lachnospiraceae bacterium
GCACAAAGAGGGATAGATGTCCATCAGGTACACATAGCGGCTGCTGATCTTTCCCTTCGGAATTCCGGGCCCTGCCAATACCAGCGGGACTTTGACGCTGTGTTCATAGATGTTCTGCTTCCCCATCAGTCCATGCTGTCCGATGGCAAGGCCGTTGTCGCCGCAGAGTACCACAATGGTGTTTTCCAGGATCCCCTTCTCCTCCAGCGCCTTCAGAACATTTCCCACACATGCGTCAATATGGCTGATCATGGCGTAGTAATCCGCAATGTGCTGGCGGATAGCCTCCGGGCGCCGCGGATATGCCTCTGTATTTTCATCCCTTCCCTTGCTGGCCCAGCCGCAGCTGAAGGAGGGCATGGGCTGATAATTGGGGGGCAGCGAGATCTTCTCCGGGTCATACATGGTTCGGAACTCCTCCGGCATGGTCCGGGGATCATGGGGCGCCAAAAAGGACAGATATAAAAAGAAGGGTTTGTCGTCCTGATACTCCTGAATGTACCGCACGGCGGAACCGGAAAACAGGTCTGTCGAGTGGACTCCCGCATAGATCTTTTCAGCCCGCACCGCTACCGGATTTTCATTGGCTGTAAAATTGGGCGTGAACCAGATCTCCTTTTCGTAATTTCCATCTGCTTTGAAGTCGTTTACCGGCACATTCCAATGATCCCACATACCGCCGAAAAAAATATTGTCCCCATCATCAAAGCTGCGGATATAGCTTTCCACCCCGTTGTGCCACTTCCCAATCCCCATGGAGTGGTAGCCGTGTTCCAGAAAGCACTGCCCCATCGTCACCTGTTCCGGCGGAATATTCTTCCCGCAGTCCTCCAGGTGGAACAGAGGTCTTCCGGAGTTGATCATGGCACGGCTTGGCATACACACCGCTGACGCTGTCCCTCCGGGAATATGGGCATTGATAAAAGAGGTGCCCGCCTGTACCAGGCGGTCCATGTTTGGAGTATGAATTTCCTCGTTCCCCAGCGCATGGATCGTCCCATAACGCTGGTCATCGGTCAACAAAAAAACAACATTGGGTTTTTTCGTTTCCTGCATCATAGCTTCACTCCTGTCGCCTTTTTAGGCATGCGTCGCATTTTTCTTTATTTTGGATTATTTTTCTTGTAGAAAAGACAACATTATGCTATAATTTAATTGTAATAATAACAGAAAAGGGAGATACACGCCATGGAAAAACGCCGGCAGGCTATTGTCGACCTCGTCAATCAGCTGGGTGAGGTCAGTATGGTACAATTGAAGGGGCTGTTTCCCACTGTTTCTGAGGTCACACTGCGCAAGGATCTGCGTTTTTTGGACGAGGCCAAGAAGATCGTACGCATCCATGGTGGTGCTAAATCCATTCAGGATATCGCGGGTTACGGCAACAATTTTTATATGCGTGAGACGATGCACCAGGAAGAAAAGTCCCTGATTGCTGATAAGGCTGCGGCATTGATCCCCTCTGGAGCCTCCATGTATATCACGTCCGGCACCACTTGCGCCGAATTTGCCCGACGATTGCCGCAAAAACCCCTGTATGTCTTTACCGACGGCATCGTCGTCGCCTTGAATGTCCCTCCCTACTCAGAAATCAACGTAGAGGTGCTGGGCGGCTCCTTCAACCGCAACCTCATGCGGCTGGGCGGCCCGGCTGTGATCAGCGCGCTGGAATCACTCCGCTTTGACTATGTTTTTCTTGGGACGCCGGGATTCCATCCCAGCTATGGATTCTCCTGCCCCACCTCCATGATTGCCGCCACCATCAGCAAGGCCATCGAACACGCTGACAAGGTCGTGTTCCTCCTGGATTCCTCTAAAGTCAACTATATCCATACGCCGCGGAACATTCCCCTCCAGGCGGTTGATATCGTCATCTCCGACGGCAAACTTCCTCCCGAAATCGTTGAAACCATGGAACAGAACGGCATTACGGTGTTGTAAACCGTAATCAGGGAAAGCAGGCGAAAGCAGCCGGGCAGCAATGCTGGCTGCTTTCGCCCCTTTTTTGTCAGCTAGCTCCGGTTAATCTGGCTGGACACTTCGCTGGAACTTCCCTTCCTCTTGGGCTGGGGCCGGCATTTGAATGACAGAGGGCTTCAGGCACCGGTTCTCCGCCAGAGCATACAACAGCTTTTTGCTCAGGATATCCCAGGCCAGTTCTCCCTCCGGGGTCCCTGCTAGGTCGCGCTGTTCATCCTGATCCTCGGGCAGGCAGAACAGCAAATAGGGCTCTCCCCTCTGATTGGTCACCAGTTTCCAATCCTGATCCATGTACATGATCTCTCCGCCGTACTCTGACAGGATATAATCCCGATGCGCCTGACTCAGCCCATCCACCACAGGCCGGACTGAACGGCCAAACTGGATATAGTCCAGCTGTCCTCCCGCCAGGTCCACAAGAGTGGGACCCACGTCCAGCAGGCTTACCATCGCGTCGCTCTGCCTGCCGCCGCTGCACGCTGTCTCCGGCGTACGAACAATCAGCGGTATATTCAGCGCCGAACGGAGGAAGGTGCGTTTGTTGACAATCCCGTGATCGCCGTTCATCTCCCCGTGGTCTGAGGTGAACAGCACCACAGTGTTATCCCATTCTCCCCGCTTCCGGATCACCTCTATGATCTCACCGATCATATGGTCAATCAGCGTCACGCCGCCGCAGTAATTTGCCCGAATCTCCCGGGCCGTCTCCGGAGTACACTGAATTTTCGCCTTTTCCGCCAGCCGGTCAAATTCTCCCTTCGGCCGGTTCTCCCCCAAATGGCGCATCCGCGGCAGAGGATCTGGCATATCCTCCGGGGCGTACAGACTGGCATAGGGTTCCGGCGTGTCCCACGGATCATGGGGACCTCCAAAGCTCACATGGCAGAACCAGGGCTGCTCCCCCTGATACGCCTCCAAATACTCCTTTGCCCTCCGCCCCACATAGACGTCATAATATTCCTCCAGCGGCAGCGGCGAGGGCTTGGCAAAGGGACTGTTTCTGGCGAGCATGTCGGCGCAGTAGGCGTCCCACAGGCCCTTCCGCTTCCACTCCTCTCCCAGGTGGGTTCTGGTTTGGCAGGTGGAATGGGGACCGCTCACCTCATTCACCACATCAAACCCATAGCCGTGGACAATGGGCTCCCGGGCAATCATATCCCCAAAGTCGGTGTGGAGATGGAGTTTCCCAAACACCGCGGTCTGATATCCCAGTTTTTTAATCTCCTTTGTCCACAAATTCGCCTCAGGAGACAGAACATACGCCGCATTGTCCCACGCCCCCGTGGTGTGGGGATATTTTCCCGTCATCATGCTGACTCTGGCCGGGACACAAAGAGGCGCCGCTGTGGAGCAGTTTGTAAAGCAAACTCCCTCAGACGCAATTCCGTCCAGGTTGGGGGTGCGGGCCGGTCCGCCCACGCAGCTCATAACGTCACCGCGAAACTGGTCGGTCATAATAAACAGGATGTTGGGTTGTTTTTTCATCTTATCCCCCTTCAGCTGCCTCGCTTTTGAAGCGCCTTCTCGTAGAGGTCCAGCAGATACAGGCCATTGCGGTAGGTCAGTTCGACCAGTCCCAGCTGAATTTCCCCATAGGCCTCCGAGGTTACCTTACCTGTCTCATAATTCAGAGTCCCTGAATAGCCGATCTCCACAAGCGCCTCCATAACCTCCGGCCAAACCACTGTTCCCATATAAGGCAGCAGATGTTCGTCCCGGTTGCCATAATGATTGTCGTTGATATGCAGCGTTTTCAGGCGGCTTCCTACCGCCCGCAGGGCGCGTCCCTGGACAAGCTGCATCTGGTTTGCATGGCCGGTATCCCAGCAGATCCCCACCATAGGGTCGGCATAGCTGTCCACCAATTCGATCAGTTGCTCATAGTGCTGGCAATAGCGGGCTGCCATCTCCCGGTCCAGGCTAGGCAGCATGTTCTCAAACGCTGTACCTGTCCCGCATTGAATCCCCAGCTCCACAAACTGGTCGTAATAGGCGCGATTCTCCTTTAAAGACGCCTCGGTCTCAAAATTATACTCCGGAAAGGACAGAGGGTGAGCCACCGCCCATCGTACCCCCAGCCTGCCGCCCGCCACATAGGCCCGGCGGACGCACTCATCAAAATACGCCCGGTATTCCGGCCGCTGAAAAAGGGCGGACTTTTTCATGCTGGCACCCTTCACGAAGGGGAGATGGCTCTGGTAAAAGGAGATCCCCAGCTTGGCGGCCGTCTCTCCCAGCTGATCCACGTTCCGCTCCCAGTCCTCCCCCCGCAGCAGGTAATCCGGCTTATCCTGGAAGCAGAAACTCAGGTCGATTTCTTCATAGCCTACCGACCGCAGCACCTGCAAGACCTCATTCATGTCACGGAGATGGTCTGTGTCTCCACGTTGCTGGTACAGGCCAGTCGTTGTAGACAATTTCACCGTTTACGCCCCCTCACCGTCCGGCCGGCCGATCCCGGCCCGGGCCTTTTCATACATGTCCAGCAACAGAAGCCCATTCTGATATGCCGTCTTTAAAACTTCCACCTGCAGCACCCTGGGAGCGCGCCTGGCCGTGTTGCCCACCTCATAATTCAGCACCCCCTGGTAGGGGATCTCCGCCAAGGCGGACAGAAACTGCGGCCAATCCACCGTCCCCATAAAGGGCAGCAGATGTTCATCCCGGCAGCCGTAGTGGTTGTCGTTGATGTGAAGATTTTTCAGCCGCCCGCCGATAGCCCGCAGCGCCTCCCCCTGCTTGCACTGGGCGTGGTTGGCGTGTCCTGTGTCCCAGCACACACCCACCATGGGGTCATCAAAGCTGTCCACCAACTCCAGAAGGTCCCTGTAGTTCTGCCCATACCGGGCCGGGAACCTCCAGTTTGGGCTGTCCGGCCGCATGTTCTCAAACGCGGTTCCTACTCGGCACCGTATGCCCCACTCCACAAATTTATCATAGTACCGGCGGTTGCGCTCCAGCAGTTCCTTGGAGCTGCTCACCGCATCCAGATAGGTCAGCGGGTGTACCGTGCCAAAGGGGACACCCAGCATTCCACTGGCTGCATAGGCTCGGCGCAGGCATTCGTCAAAGTACTCCTGATAACCCGGCTTTTTCCCGTTGGGATCCAGATCAAAGCTGGCATTTTTGGGCGTCGGCAGATGGCTCTGGGCAATGGTGATACCCAGCTTAGCCGCTGTATTGCCTATCGCCTCAATCCGCTTCTCCCATCCGTCTCCTCGAAGAACATAGTCCGGGGACGCAACAGGGGTCAATCCCAGGTCCACCGTATCATACCCGATTTCGTGCAACACCTGAAGCACTTCGTTTAAATCCCGCAGGCCGCTGTGGTCCCCGCTGACCTCCAAAATTCCGGTCAGAATGGAAAGCTTCATTGTTTCACCTCTCCTCCAACTTCAAAATGCGGCATCATGCCGCTGGCCTCAGCCGGCCGGCGGCAACAGCCCGTTCCCTTCCAACAATCGGCGAAGGGCCGCCCCCTGCCTCTGATATTCCTCCAACTTCTCCGGATCTTCCGGCGAGGACCTGATGCAAAGGCACACATCCTCCAGCGGCTGTGTATGAGATCCGAAAAATTCCTTTATCTTAGTCATCGGAACCATCAATGTCTCTTCGGCTCCAGCTCCTTCAAATCCCAAATCGGCCCAGGAGCCTAGCAGTTCATTCTCCTCCATCCAATCACGGGCATACGGCCCCGCCAGGAAAAAGGAGTACTGCTGTCCGGAAATCAGAATCATCAGCTCCGACATGGTGTCCATACCAAGCTGCTGATATTCCCGGTCAAAGTCAATGTAGGTGAGCAGTACGCCCACCTGACCATCCTGATTCATGTCCCAGTCCAGAGAACCCAGATTTTTCCGCAGTTCAAATTCGCAGTCAAGGGAGTAGCCGCCGGAACACCACATTACCTGAAGATCCGGCTGGGGCTTCAAAATTCCGTAAATGGTATAGCCAGCCATCACAGCAAGCACCAGTCCAAAAAATACATGCAGCTTATAATATGTGATAAAATGCTTCAGCCGCTGACCCTTGGGAACATCCCTCAGGCGGTACGTTTTATTACTCATATGCCTCCCATTTTGCCGTTTTAGAGCCCTGTATTATTTCATGGCATTTTTGGAATATCCCTTCAGCATATACTTCTGGTTAAAGGCAAAGAGAATGACCACTGGAATGATGGAGATAACCACGCCCGCCATGATGGTATTGTAATACCCTGTGCCGGACAAATCCTGCCAGATATTTTTCATCTGCGCCAATCCCACCGAGATCAGGCGCGTTTCCGGACTCTTGGACAAAATCTTTGGCCAGAAGTAGTTGTTCCAGCCGTTGATAAAGGACACCAGAGATACTGTAACCACAGAGGCCTTGCACATGGGGATCAGGACATAGCGGATGGTACCCAGAATACCCAGGCCATCCACCCGGCCAGCATCCAAATAACTCTGGTCGACAGACATAAAATTCTGCCGCAGCATAAAAATCATGTAGGCCGAAACAGTCTCCGGCAAAATCAAGCCTGAGAGGGTGTCCACCCAGTTCAGCTTGGCAATCAGGACATAAAGCGGGATAAAGGTAACCTGACTTGGGATCATCATGGCACTGAGTACAATCAGAAACAGCACATTTTTCCCGGGAAAGCGGCCGCGGGCAAAGCCATATGCCGCCAATACACCTACCACCGTTTGGATCAGCATCTGCCAGAAGGTAACATAGAGGGTGTTCCAAATATACCGCAGAAACGGCACAGCTGTCCACGCATCCACATAGTTTGAGAAAATCAGCTCTTTTGGCCAGAAGGTTGGAACCATTGTAACGATTTCACTCTCTGTCTTGAGGGATGTGATCAACATCCAGTACAGAGGGAAAATCATAACCAGGGTAACAACCACGGCTCCAATGGTCTGGAGGGCATGTATGATCTTCTTTCTCCGCAATTCTGGAGAAAGCTGTCTCCACTTATCCAAGTTCGCTCCCCTCTCTATCTATGCATCGTAATTGACCTTGCGGTTGGTCCACCGCATAGTCAGGGCCGTAACAATCATCAGGAATATGAAAAATACAATGGCGATGACAGATGCCCTGTCAATCCGGTAATCCTCAAAGGTCATCTGATAGAGCATATAGACCAGCATCTCGGTCGATCGCGCCGGCCCGCCGGAGGTCATAACATCTACAACGCCATACACCTTCATGGAACTGATAAACTGCGTGACCAGCAGGAAGGCGGTTGTAGGGGCCAGTAGGGGCAGGGTAATCCGTCGGAAGATGGCAACGCTGGAAGCGCCGTCCAGCTTGGCCGCCTCATAGTAATCCTTGCTGATCCCTTGCATGGCCGACAGGAAGATCAGCATATCATAGCCAACTCCTCGCCAGGAAGCCGTCAATGTAATGGTCCAGATCGCCATGACCGGAGATGACAGCCAGGCCACCGGCCCCAAGCCAATCTTCCCCAGCAGATAATTGAATACGCCGTAATTCTCATTGCACAGCCAGAGAAAGATAATGGCCACAGATGACATGGCAATGTAGTGGGGCATAAAAATGACGGAGCGCATAAAGGCGAAGGACTTGGTCATCCGGTTGAACAGCAGCGCCATCAGCAGGCCGACGCCGATGATGATAACCAGGTGCGCAATCGTATAGAGGATGGTCACCCGGAAGGAATCCAGCACATGGTTGGTCTTCAGGGTGGTCACCAGCCACTTCCAGTTTGTCAGCCCCACGTAGTCATAGTCCGTCCTCAGCATATTCCAGTCGGTAAAGCTATACCGCACCAGTTCCACCAGAGGGTAGTGGTTCAGCAGCAAAATCAGCAGCAGGGCGGGCACTGTACACAAAAATTCCAGAAAATTCTGTTTTTTATACTTTCTCCGTCTCTTCTTTTTCTTGGGAACACCGGCCGCTGTGCCCGGGGCAGGTGTACTTGTCGCCAGCGTATTCACAGTCCATCCCCTCTCGCAGCATGTTTAAATTCTGTGGAGCCCTTTGCCTCTGGCCAGCAGCGGCAAAGGGCTCCCAGCATATAAATGTCCAGCTGTCGTTAGGTATCAGCCAACATATAGTCGACCTCTTCCTTCATGGTAGCCCAAGTACTTTCAATATCGGCGTCGCCCTTCAAAATCTGTCCCAGCGCGTCCACCACAACCTCCATGCAGGACTGCATCGCGGGGGACTTATTTTTGGCAACCACATTCGCTGCGTTGTCAAACACATTTCTGGAGCCGGGATAATCTTCGTACAGGGCCTCCAGAGCACCGCTCTCCAATACGCTCTTGCGCACAGGATACATACAGGTATCCACAGCCCACTGTGCAATATTCTCCGCGCTGGTCAGATAAGTGGCAAACTGGAAAGCGGCGTTCTTGACCGCCTGATCGTTGCCGGCATAGATCACCAGCGCCGCGCCGGAAGAGGTAGTGATGGGGGGCTGATCGGTGCCGGTTATACCCACTGCTGTGTTGACCTCAAAATCAGCGCTGTCAATGGCTTTCACGATGCCGGTGCTGGTGTCGGTATAGGCAATCAGTTCACCCAGGACAAAGGCAGCCAGCTGATCGTCCTGAGCGGCATTGATTGAGGTACCCACCCAGGAGCAGTATCCCGCGTCCACCAGTTCCTTCATGTCATACACAAACTCCATGATCTTGGGGTCGTCCAAGACAGATTTGGTACCATCCCCCAGCGGATCCAGGCCAGTGACGTTGATAAAGAAGTTATTCATGTAGTTGAAGTCATAGGGGAAACCAAACGCGACTTTACCGGTGGCCTCATGGACATCCTTGCACCAGACCTTGAATTCCTCCCAGGTTTCCGGGAATGGCAGGCCGATCTCTTCAAGTACAGTCTCGTTATAGATGCAGATGCCCGAGGAGATGCCAAAGGGCAGGCCATAGATAGTACCATCTAAGGAAGAGACACTGTCCACCATGCCATCAAAGTAATCGCTCAGATCTGTACCGGTAGCGGTAAAATAATCGTCCAGCGGCTCCACGACCTCACTGTCAGCAAAATTCAGTACCCGGGGCACGTTGATCGTGGACATCGCCGGCAGGCCAGTCCCTGCCGCCAGGGCGCCCGCCACCTGTTCGGCAATAACCGGGTAGCCGCCGATGTAGACGCATTCCACTGTTATGAGATCCTGGGACTCATTGAAGCTTTCCGCCACACTCTGCAGCCAGTTGGCCCGAGCTTCATTGGTATAGTTATGCCAGAACTCAATGGTGATGGGCTCTGTTACCTCATAAAAGCTTGCATCTGTTTCTCCTGAACCGGAACTTCCTCCTGTCGATCCCCCCGACGCGTCTGAACCAGAACCATCCCCGCTGCCGCAGGCTGTCAGCCCCAGTGATAACGCCAGAGCCAGCAGTAAAGCAATTCGCCTCTTCATTTTCATCACTGCACTTCCTCCATTTTTAGACTTATGTTTTTCAAGCCCGCTGATATTTGGGCAAAACACAACTGCGTTATCCCCCCTGCTGCGCTCCCTCTTCCAGAATTGTCTGAACATTGGGATCCCGGCCAAAAATCCACACAAAGATCCTGGCGTATTGATAGCAGATAACAGAAGGGATCAGAATTCCCAGATAAGGCGCAAGATCGGCGATGATAAAACCGATTCCAAGCAGAAGCAGCATCGCCGCGCTGTGGGGCAGATATGTAACCATAATGTAAGCCGCCTGCTTCCAGATCTGGCGCAGAGAAACACTGCTGTGGGCGATCAGCGGCCAGGTATACCAGGCCGCCATAAAAAACAAAACAGCCAATACGGTAATTACCGCAATCAGGAACCACCCCGTGCCGCTGTCCATCAGATAGCACAGCCTGAGATCCACTGCGACAAACAAGAACACCGCAATCTGTCCCAGCCACATCACAGTTGCCCGCTTAAAGTTGCGGCGGAATTGGCGAAAGAAATCCCGGAACATGGACCCCTCCAGATCCTGATGCAGCTCCATCGAAATCGTCACAAAAGCTGTTGTGGAGGCACCAAAGGTAACCACTGGGATCGAACACAGAAGCCAAAGCAAACTGAGCAGAAACTGGTCTGTCATTTTGTTCAAAAACCGCCAAAATGGCGTGTTCACATTAAACATATCGTATTTTGTCCCTATTTCATCAAATCACAGATTTTAAACTACTATTTCATAATATACTAGTTTCGTTTCGTTATTCCTCTTTACAATATTATATTGAAAGATATTTACAAAATCAATACATAATTCCTACATAAAGCCGATTTTATTTTTAGCTGATTTAACAATTTCGCAGGTTTAATAAGTCATTTTATCAGAAGTATTTGACAGACCTTGCAGAATCAATTAGAATGAAGCTGATCTAATTACAAAAGATATTTTTTCGAATCGAAATACTCTCTATCAGACAATACAGAAATAAATTAATTGCAATTGATTGCATTTTAGTCTCGCCATTGAGCTTTCCTGTAATCTCTTCTGTCCTTTATTCAAGACTCGCGCTGTTACTATTTTGAAAGTAAAATGTTAAATCTGCAAGTCTCTTCAGGTTAAAAGATTATAATGAAACTTAAACCAGTCATTTCTCATTTTAAAATATAACTATTAATTTCAAATCAAAATTTTATACTTGTCTGCCTGCTTGCCGCATGATATCTTTGTCCGCTTCTTGTTCCGCGTCTTCTGCGAGCGGAAAGCATTCCGTCCCATTGAAGAGAAGGAGGTTTGGCCTTGAAAGCCCAGGCGCGTAACCTAACCCAGGGCAACACCGCGTTGCTGCTCTGCCAATTTGCCCTGCCCATTCTGCTGGGCCAGATTCTCCAAAGTCTGTACAATAGCGCAGACGCCGTGGTCGTGGGCAACTTCTGCGGGGCAACCGCCCTGGCCGCTGTTAGTGTCTGCAGCGACGTGTCCCGGCTGCTGGTGGGATTTTTCACCGGATTGTCCATCGGCACCGGCGTACTGATCGCCCGGTGCTACGGCGCCCGGTAATATCAAAAAATGCGGGACGCGATCCACACGGCCCTGCTGTTCTCCTTCCTTCTGGGGACAGCCATGGCCGTGCTGGGCGTTTTGTGCGCCGGCCGCCTGCTCCGGTTCACCGACTGCCCGGCTGATGTCTATCCCCAGGCACTGGAATACCTGCGGATTTATCTGATCGGCGTGCTGTTCACGGCCCTGTACAATGTGGGTGCCGGGATCCTCCGGGCTGTGGGCGACTCCCGGACCCCGCTCTACTACCTGGCGTTCTCCTGCGCGGTCAACATCGCCGCCGATTTGGTCGCCGTCGGGGTACTGAAAATGGGCGTATCAGGCGCGGCCATCGCCACCATCATTTCCCAGATGGGCTCCATGCTTCTGCTCTTTCGCTCTCTTATGCGAACAGAGGACGTCTATCGCGTCAAGCTGTCGGAGCTGCGGATCCACCCCAACCTGATGCTGGAAATCACGCGGCTGGGAATCCCCGCCGCCCTGCAGAACAGCCTGAATGCCGTATCACAGCTTTTTGTCCAAAAGTACATCAACGACTTTCAGACCTATGCCATCGCCGGCATCGGCGCCGCCAAAAAGATTGACCGTTTCGCCGGGCTGGCGGCCACCTCCATCGGCAATGCCACCACCATGTTCGTCAGCCAGAACCTGGGGGCCAAAAAGCCGGCCCAGGCAGTCAAGAGCATCCACGTCAGCCT
>CALWLM010000166.1 GCA_944381515.1 uncultured Lachnospiraceae bacterium
AGGGTCAGGGCCGGAGGAAGCTCTCCGGGATGGATGCGCTGAGGCAGCACATAGCTCAGGCCGTCGCCGGCCAGAACGGGGACGGAATCTCCCTGGGGCAGCCCTTCCATCAGAAAACGGGCGGCGGCTTCACCGGCTTTTTGCCCTTCGGCCGTGACGAAATCCACCAGATCATGAACGTGGAGAACATTGCCGCAGGCAAATACGCCGGGAAGGGTGGTCTGTAAATATTCATCCACCGCCGGCCCGCGGGTGCGGGGATGGAGTTCAATGCCGGCTTCTTCGCTCAGGGTATTTTCCGGCAGCAGACCCACCGACAGCAGGAGGGTATCCACCTCAAAGGTTTTTCCCGTGCCGGGGATAGGCCGCTTTTCGCCATCCACCTGAGATATGGTGACGGCGTTTACCCGGTGGCGGCCCTGGATGTCTGTAACTGTATGGGAGAGATAAAGAGGAATCTGGAAATCCTCCAGACACTGCTTCAGGTTGCGGGAGAGGCCGTTTGAATAGGGCATCAGCTCCGCCACGCCCAGTACTTTTGCGCCTTCCAGAGTCATTCGTCTGGCCATAATCAGGCCGATATCGCCGCTGCCCAGGATGAAAACGCGTCTGCCCGGCAGAAAACCGTCAAGATTGACATAGCGCTGGGCGGCTCCGGCTGTCCAGATACCGGCAGGACGGGTGCCGGGGATGCCGATGGCTCCTCTGGGACGCTCTCTGCATCCCATGGCCAGGATGATGCACCGGGCCTTTAGGGTGACGAAGCCGGAGCTGGGGCTTATGTAGGTAAGCGTTCGGTCCGGAGTCAGATGCAGAACCAAAGCGTCTGTCTCCACGGCGATATCCAGCTGGCGGATCTGATCGGAGAAACGTTCCGCGTAGGAGGGGCCGGAGAGCTCCTCGCCAAAGGTGTGCAGGCCGAAGCCGTTGTGGATACATTGCAGCAGAATACCGCCGGTCTCCGAACCGCGCTCCAAAATCAGAATATCCTTTATGCCCTTTTTGCGGGCGGCTATGGCGGCGGCCATTCCGGCGCTGCCGCCCCCGATGATAACGAGGTCACAGGTTTTCATAGACGGTTCCTCCCTTCTTCCTGGGGCAGATAGAATAGCTCCGGCATAGTGATGCTGGTTTCACGGCACAGTATTTCTGCTACCAAAGGCTCGCAGAAGCCGCCCTGGCACCGTCCCATGCCGGGGCGGCAGCGTTTTTTGACGCCTTTTACAGTCCTGGTGCCGGCCGGCCTGTGTATGGCGGAGAGCACCTCTCCTTCGGTGATCTGCTCGCAGCGGCAGACCATATGGCCGTAGGCGGGATTGCTGCGAATCAGGGCGTTTTTTTCTTCGGCGCTTAATTGACACAGAACCACAGGGGGCTGCCGTCTTATATATTCCCGGCGCGGTACGAGGGGAATATGGGAGCCGATCAGTTCTTCAACCACATAGCGGGAGATGGCGGGAGCTGCGGTGAGACCAGGGGACTCAATGGCGGCTGCCAGGAAGAAGCCGGGCACGTCGCGGGCCTCCTCCACAATGAAATCGTGGGTACTGCCGCTGGGCCGCAGGCCGGCAAAATTGCGGATAACCTTGTGGAAGGGGATGTCCCGGACGGTTCTAGCAATCTGTTCCTTTACGTAACTCAGGCCGCTGGAGCTGGTTCCCACATCTTCTCTGTCCTCTATAGGGTCGGAGCTGGGACCGATCAGCAGATTTCCATGGATGGTGGGCACGGCCAGGACGCCTTTTCCCTTGGCGGAAGGGACCGGATAAATAACGCGGCTTACCAAAGGGTGCTCTTCCCGGTCAATGACATAGTATTCGCCTTTCTTCGGGGTAATGGAGAAGGGCGAATAGCCGGAGACCATGGCATAGATCTGATCGGCGTACACACCGGCGGCATCGACGATAAAGCGGCTGCGAAGCTGTTTTTGGCTGCCGTCCCGGGTTCTGACCGTGACGAGAAAACTGTCCTGTTCCCGGCGGATGGCCGTGACGGTGTGCTCCAGCAGCAGATCTGTATGGTTGGAAACAGCTTCTTCCGTTAAAGCTATGGCTACCTCCCAGGGAGTGATGATGGCAGTGGTAGGCAGGTCCAAAACCCGGCGCACGCCGTCTGACAGATGGGGCTCGCGCTCCAGAGCCTCCTCGCGCCCCAGAAGAGCGGCAGGAATATCCCGGTCTCTGGCGCGTTCATAAAGCCGCTCCAGAATGCTCTCCTCCTCAAAAGAGGCGGCGGCCACAAAAGCACCGCAGCGCTTGAAGGCAACACCCAGCTCACGGCAGATATCTTCGTACATCCGGCTTCCCTCCAGGTTGAAGCGAGCCTTAAGCGTACCGGGTTCCGGATCATGACCGGAGTGAACGATGGCGCTGTTGGCCATGGTGGCCCCGCAGGCGATATCGTCTTCTCTGTCTACGAGAGCCACATTCAGCTCATAGCGGGACAGGTCTCTGGCCATAAAAGCGCCGCAGATTCCTGCACCAATAATCAATACGTCGTACATGAAAAACCTCCCTTCACAAAAAAAGAGCAGCGGAAATGAAAACAATGCTTTCATACCGCTGCTCTTAAACTCTCTCGGTTTGGCTGCGCCGTCTGGCGCACCAGATATTAACTTATAATATAGTATAGCACAAAACAAAAACAAGGTCAATGGCCGTATCCGTGCGCCGGAGGCCGCCAGGGGTTACTCTGCGGGGCTGAAGGGTTTATTCGATCAGAGGAATTCTCTCCTCCCGGCGGCCCAGATTGCGCAGAGCGCCGCTTTTATGGGAGCGAATCAGTTCCTCCACCTTGTCATAGTCTTTGGCCTCTATGGCCTCCAGCAGGTCAAAATGCTGCTTTAGGGAGATTCGGTACCACTCGTCGGGGACGTAGTCGGTGTAGCGGCCGATGGGCCATTTGTTCCACATTTCATCGATATAGCCGGAGAGCACATCGTTGCCGGCGGAGCGATAGATGGTCATATGGAACTTGTAGTTTAAGGCGGAGCTTTTCTTCAGATTACCGTTCTCAAAGGCTTCCGACATCTGCTCCGCCATTTTGCGCAGATGTTTCAGCTGGGTTTTGGTTAAGAAATCCACGCTTAGACGGGCGGCATAGCTTTCCAGTACGATTTTTACCTGGAAGAGCTGCTCCAGATAGGATTTGCTGACGCTGGAGACCACAGCCCCTTTGTTGGGAATCAGCTCGACTACCTTTTCGCTTTCCAGACGGCGCAGGGCTTCCCGTACTGGAATCTCACTGCAGCCGTTGGCTTTGGCGATCCGGCTGATCACAATTCTGTCGCCGGGCAGGTACTCTCCCCGCTCTATTCCGCAGCGTATGGCATGATAAACGATATCTACTTTTGTATTATATTTCATCTCTTTTCTCCTGCGTGAGTCGTACATGTACGGTGGTGGCTGCCTGGGGGTAAAGCAGTATCCCGGCTAAACTGTTATGTTCATTTTACCATTGTTTTTTGCGCTCTACAACAAATATTTGGAACGGTTTTGGTAGGTTTTTGATAGGGAAGCCATACCGTTCGGGTTTGCCTCCCCGGAATTTAAAGGACAAAAATGCAGGGAAAAGTACGAAAACGGGCAAATCGCAATTGACGAAAAGACGGACAGGTGGTATATTGTCGAGATAAAAAGAGCAGGAAACTGCAACGGAGAACGGAGAAGGACAAATGAAAGTTATAGCTCATATACACAGCGATTTTCCGGAAAAGTTCGGGATTCCCCGCCAGAGCGGCCTGGTAGAGAAGCTGCAGGCCTCGGTGGTTTTTGAGCCGGAATACCGCAATCCGGCAGCGGTGCGGGGGCTGGAGGGATATTCCCATATCTGGCTTTTGTGGCAATTTTCCGAGGCTGTGCGGGACGGCTGGTCGCCTACAGTGCATCCGCCCAGACTGGGCGGCAACCGCCATATGGGCGTTTTTGCCACTCGCTCCCCTTTTCGGCCCAATCCCATTGGCCTTTCCTCGGTGCGGTTAAAGGGAATTGAGATCAGCCGCCGCCTGGGGCCTGTGCTCTGGGTAGAAGGAGCGGATTTGATGGATGGAACGCCGATCTACGATATCAAGCCCTATTTGCCTTATACGGACAGCCATCCCGACGCAGTGGGAGGCTTTGCAGACGACTTTGTGGATTACGGCCTGGAGGTGAATTTTCCGCAGGAGCTTCTGGCTTTGATACCGGAGGAAAAGAGGGAAGGCTTGATGGGAATCTTATCTCAGGACCCCAGACCCTCCTATCAGAATGATCCGCAGCGGATATATGGTGTGGCCTTCGGCAGTCAGAACATACGCTTTCAGGTGCGGGACGGCGTGCTGACCGTGGTGAAGGTAGAGCCCTATGGAGGGGCTGACGGCAGATAAGGGATAATAGGAGCAGACGGCAGACAGCCGATGACGATCTAGGGACGGAGGATATTTTCACCGTCAAAGATCAGAATGCCCAGCCCATAGCCGGTTTCCTTTCCTGCGCAGAGCCAGCTTTTGAATGCGCGCTGCATGGAAGTGCGTTCCGGCAGATCTTTGGCAGGCCTGGTGCAGTCGGGTCCGAAGATGCGCCAGCTGTTGGAGAATGCAGGGTCCGCCTCGGCGCGTATCAGATCAAAATCACCCATAAAGTCCACCACATGGGAGGCGGACCCGAGAATCTGGCGATTCTGCGGATACAACAGCCACGAATGACACATGCAGACAAGGGGACCGCCCCGGAGCTCCTCCTGGAAGAATTCATAGGCCAGCCGGTAGGAGGCCAGACGGGCGGAAGCATCGAAGGGCTCTTTGCTGGAGGGAATGTGGATGCTTTTGACGGGGGTTCCTTTCTGAAGAGCGATTCCATGCTTTTCATAGGGAATATCCAGAGGATAGACTGCGTTTTCATATTCCAGTCTTCCCAGTTTTATAATGTCGCAGGAGTAAAAGATGGGATACCAGGAGGAGACAAAATTCCCCCATATGCCGTACATGGCCCTGCACTCCTCCGCTTTATAGCGCAGATCGGTGAAAGTATCCCAGAACAGCTCCTCGCGGATGCCTTTCTGGGTGTAGGCCTGCCTGACAGGGGCGGCGGCCTCAATTAAGAAAAGCAGCCACAGCATGTAGGGGTGTACGCCGCTTTGCTCTGCGGCAGCCTGGATACAGGGGCGAACCAGCTCCATATCCAGGCTGTTTTCATAGAAAAGCTGCACGGCGGCGGCAAGGGTATCTTCTCCCCCGGTCTGGGCCGTCTGCTCCGTCAGCCGGAGCGCGCCGTCAAGAAGCGCGCTCCTTGCTTTCTCCGGAAAACCGGTTTTACTTAAAAAGCATTTCAAAAAATCCAGATTCATAGGCTGAGTTCCTTTCGGCGCAGTTTCCTGTACCCATGCCGCGCCAGCTGATATTTGGCATTATTTTACCGCGGACAGAGTATTTGTGCCTAGATATTTTGTGTCCATTTGTTCCTCCCCGTCAGACCTGTGACAGCGATCATAATAGGAGAGCTTCTCGGCTCGGTGTATCTGATTTTACTTTTTCATTTTACGAAGGGAGAAGGAGAATTGTCAATGTATAAAATATCCTGGTATTTTATCGGGGTGAAGCAGATAATTGGCCTAAAAACAGAACGTAATTTTATTACGATAATAAAAAACGGAACGTAAAAATATTGTAATTTTGTTGGCGCAGTATATAATAGAATTATAATATTAATATTTATTGCCTATCTAAATTGAAGAAAGGAGAAAAATGCTTACACGTATTACGTTGGACAATTTTAAATCTTTTCGAGAAAAGACAAGGATTGATTTCACTAAAACAAAT
>CALWLM010000167.1 GCA_944381515.1 uncultured Lachnospiraceae bacterium
TTTATTTAGTGTAACACTTATTTCTACTTAATGAAACAGAAAAAGCAGCAATCACTCATTTTTGTAAGAGTAATTGCCACTTTTCTTTTCACGCTTTTCAAAGTGGAAATAAACTTTTCACTTCAGCCCCCAGTCTTCACGAGGCCCTCCGAAACTCCTCAGAGAGAATAGGCCCACAGATTTTTGATCTGACTCTCCAGCTGCGCGTAGGTCCACAGACGGCTGCTGTTATCCTTGCTGTTGGGATCATTAACCCGGAAGGCTCCGTCTTCCCAGCCTACCAGCACAATGAAATGACCGGTATCCGTAAAGTCGCCGGGACGCATGCTGCAAATCACCGGTCTGCCGCTCTCCACCGCCTCGCGCATCCGGCCCTCATCCAGCGGGAGCACCTCGCTGCTTAAGCCCAGCTCTTCCGCGCCCAGAGTCATCAGATCCCAGGCGGTTCCCGCCTCCGTCACAAAACCTCTTTCCTCGCTGAAACGGACCAGCTCCCCCGGATGCAGAGAGGGATCTCCGGTCAGTCCCACAGCCACCATGGAAAGACAGGTAGGACCGCAGCCCGCCAGAGCTACGATGTTGTCTCCGTAAGCGTCGTATCCCCACCGTTCATCCCACTGATAAAAGAGAGGAATTTCGCCCTGCTTTATCTCTCCGGACAGATCTACCGTAGTCCTGACATTCTTCTTCTCCGGATAATCCCGCACAAAGGAGAGGGTCTCCGGCCTCTTAAGAAGCAGCGCAAGCAGATCGTCCGGATAATTTTCCGGGTGCTCCAGAATATCCTGCGCCTGCGGATTATTTCCATAGGCCTGCCGAAGCTCCGACAGAAGTTCTTCATCCGCCGTTCCCGATTTCAAAACGGGTACGCCCTCGGAATCGACCGTTTCCTGCGCTTCGAAAATATTCTGCATTTCTTCGCTGTCCGCCTCCTCGGCCATCACATTGGAAAACAGATGCCCTGCGCCGGAGCATATCAGAACCACTACCGTGACAACCGCCGCCGTTTTAAGAGTTCGAAGAACCAGCCGCAGGCGGCGTCTGCGTCTCTTCCTTTTCTGCAGCTCCAGCCGTCTTAGCCTCTCCCGCTCCCTGCGAAGCCGCTCGATCCTCTCTCGCTCCCGCGCGTTCAGGGGTCTTCTTCCTTCCGGCTGTCTCTCTGTCCTTGCCATCTGCGCGTTTCCACTCCTTTTTCTCTTTGGTATCGCGGCCGCCGCTTCGCTCTGCGGCCTTATCTCCCGTCTTTCTGTCCGGCAGCCACACCGTAAATATGGTTCGTCCCTGTCCGCTGTCCGCTTCAATGGTTCCGCCATGTTCCTTTACGATTTCTCTGGCAATGGCAAGCCCCAGCCCGGAGCCGCCCGTCCCGCTGTTGCGGGATTCGTCCAGACGGTAAAACTGCTCGAAAATCCGTTCCAGCTTTTCTTTTGGAATCTCTCTGCCGGCGTTTTCAAAGGAAATCTCCACTCCGGCGTCCTTTTGCCTGGCCGCAATCCGAATCGGACTTCCTTTGCTCCCATAGGCCAGAGCATTTTTCAGGATATTGTTAAAGACACGGGCAATTTTATCCGCATCGGCGTAGATATATATATCCTCCGGCACCTCCACTTCCAGCGGACAGGCGTAACGCTCCGCCATCGGATAGAATTCATCGGCCAGCTGCTGCATCATTGTATTTAAATCAACCGATTCTCTTTGCAGAGGAATTTTGCCTATATTAAACCTGGTCAATTCAAAAAATTCATTAACCAGAGTTTCCAGCCGGTAAGCCTTCTCAAGTGTAAGGAAGGTGTATTTTTTCCGCACATCCTCAGGCAGATTATCCGTCTCGTCCAGCAGGCACAGATAACCGATAATTGAAGCCAGAGGAGTCTTGATATCGTGAGCCAGATAGGTAATCATATCCAGCTTCCTTTTGGTCTCCAGCTCCACCAGCTGTTCGCTTCTTTGATTCTCGCGCTTCAGCTGATTTAAATCCTGTTCCAGCAGGGCAAAATCGTCGTCCAGCTTTAAAAACTGGTCATCCTTCTGGAACAGGACTCCGATGTTGCGAAAAATCCGGTCCACCCGGTTGAGGAAAAAGCTTTCCAGCATAAAGAAGCTGATGAAAATAAGCAGACAGATAAAAGCCATGATAAAGGCCGTCTTATGATTCATCACCCAGACCGCCAGATTGCGTCCCAGCGTATTTTCCACCGTATCGATTACTGCCCCATTCCAGATTCCATCCATAAACAGGAACAGAAGTCCGGCTCCGGCCGCGCAGACCATAGCCATGATCACATGCATCCGGATCATCCGGCGGCGAAATTCTCTGAAATATTCCTTATCCAATTTTGTACCCCACCCCCCATACAGTCTTGATGTAACGGGGGTGTTCCGCATCCTCTCCCATCTTTTCTCTCAGATGGCGGATGTGCACCATAATGGTACTGCTGCTGTTTGAATAATATTTTTCCCCCCAGATCTCTGCAAACATTTTTTCCGCGCTGACTACCTGTCCCTTGTGACGGCACAGCGTCCAGAGAATTTCAAATTCCGTCGGCGTCAGCGACAGCTTCTTGTCATTTAAATAACACTCATGATTGGTCTTATCGATCATCAGACCGGAAATCTGTATCACCTGGTCATCATTCTTGGCCGGTCCCGCATTTACATTGTATCGGGTATACCGGCGCAGCTGCGCCTTGACCCGCGCCATGACCTCCAGAGGCCTGAAAGGCTTCGTAATATAGTCGTCGGCACCTATGGTAAGTCCCGTAACCTTATCCAGTTCTTCCTCCTTGGCCGTCAGCATAATAACCGGAAAACGATAATCCTTGCGGATCAGACGGCACAGTTCAAAGCCGTCAATATCGGGAAGCATCACATCCAAAAGGGCCAGATCGATGCGCACCGATTTCAGGCAGTCAAGAGCCGCCTGTCCGTTATAAAATTTGTAAACCTGATATCCTTCACTTTTCAAATAAAATTCAATGAGGTCGGCCAGGGCCTCCTCGTCGTCCACTACCAGAATATTGTTTTGAGATATATCCATAAACGCTCCTCTTATGGGGCTCCGTTAACCTGAAACACTTATGCCGTTCGGCGTTATATGAATATTATAGTACACCTTTTTGCTTAAAGTCTTTAAGAATCCCTTAAACTTATGCTCAGATCAGCCTTTCATAGGCGACGCGGGGAGCGCCGTCGCGGGTTAAATGGATGATGCCGCAATAGGTGAAGCCGTTTTTGCTCAGCATCCGGCGCATGGAGCGGTTGTCCTGATGCGTGTCCACGCGCAGACCCTGGACTCCCCGCTCGCGGCACATGGCTACCGCCTCCTCTACCAGACGGCCGGCCAGGCCGCGTCCCTTGGCCTCTCCGGCCACCGCCACCCTGTGAATTACACCGTAGGGGCCGTCGGTAATCCAGCTCCCCTCAATGTGCAGGTAATCCGGCTCGCCGTCAAAACTTATAAAGGCCGTAGCGATCACCCTTCCCGCATCCTCCAGCACATAGCTGGATCCTTTCGCCACATCCAGGTCCAGACACGCTTCGTCCGGGTATCCATCCTGCCACTGATCGATTTCCTGCTCACGAAAATAAGCCTGGGCCTCACGCCACAGGCTTATGACCTGTTTCTTGTCTTTCTCTTCTGTCTTTCTGAAGATCATAGCTTTACTCCTTCTTTCGTATCCGGGTATTTGGTTTCATTAATTTCCCAGGTAATTTCTCATACTTCTCAATGCGTTTTTTTCCAGACGGCTGACCTGGGCCTGGCTGATGCCGATCTCATCGGCCACCTCCATCTGCGTCTTCCCGTCAAAAAAACGCATATGGATGATATTCTGCTCCCGGTCGGGCAGACGGTGCATCGCCTCCCGCAGAGCAATCTCCTCCACCCAGGTTTCCTCTTTGTTTTTTTTGTCGCTGATCTGGTCCATCACATAGAGGGCGTCCCCTCCCTCGGTGTAGACCGGCTCATAAAGACTCACCGGGCTCTGAATGGCGTCCATGGCCACGACCACTTCTTCTCTGGTAATGCCCACTTCTTCGGCGATTTCTGTAATCGTAGGTTCCTTGCAGTTTCTCTTCATCAGACTTTCCTTGGCATAAATCGCCTTGTAGGCCGTGTCCCGAAGTGAACGGCTGACGCGGATGCTGCCCGTCGAATCCCGCAGATACCTCTTGACTTCGCCGACAATCATGGGTACTGCATAGGTGGAAAATTTGACATCATAGGTGTCCGGCTGAAAGTTGTCAATAGCCTTCATCAAACCAATGCAGCCGATCTGAAATAAATCGTCCAGATTCTCATTGCTGCCGGAAAAGCGCTGAATTACGCTGAGCACCAGACGCAGATTTCCTTTGATGTACAGCTCTCTGGCCTCCATGTCTCCCTGCTGAATGCGGCGAAACAGCTCCATCTTCTCCGCTTCGCCCAGTACAGGAAGGGACGCCGTATTTACCCCGCAAATTTCTACCTTGTATACCGCCATACCAAGCACCTCCGCACATCATCTTGTATCTGAAATCATGCACGGATTTCGGGCGGTTTATACCTGAAAACCACAGGGGATTTTTCCCTGACAAAATACGCAAAAAGGCCTTGACAAAACCGGTTTTATCCGCAGAACAAACGCTGTCCGGCCGGTTCTTTTGACGGATACAGGATGATTATAGGTTGGTTTTTGGGCCTTGTCAAGAACGGGGACGGCGCGGCAAAATCTGCTTTTTTGCCGCACTGCCCCCGTACTCCTGTTTGGTTTGGAATGGCTGCAAGTGTTTTCATCCCATTCAGACAAATTTTACAATCTCACGGCGCAGCCTTTTCATGATCTTCTTTTCCAGACGGGAAATATAGGACTGCGAGATTCCCATCAGATCTGCGACCTCCTTTTGCGTCATCTCCTCGCCGTCTTCCCGGTTCAGACCAAAGCGCAGCTCCACAATCTTTTTTTCTCTGTCGTCCAGCCGGTCCACAGCCAGCTTTAACAGCTCTTTTTCCGCCTCGTCCTCAATATCCCGTCCGATCACATCCCCGTCGGTGCCCAGAATGTCCGACAAAAGCAGCTCATTGCCGTCCCAGTCCACATTCAAGGGCTCGTCAATGGAAACCTCCACCCTGGTTTTGCTGGACCGGCGCAGATACATCAAAATCTCGTTTTCGATACAGCGGGAGGCGTAGGTCGCCAGCTTGATGTTTTTCACCGGATTAAAGGTATTAATGGCTTTGATCAGACCGATGGTGCCGATAGAGATCAGATCCTCCACTCCCACGCCGGTATTGTCGAATTTTTTGGCTATGTATACAACCAGGCGAAGGTTTCTCTCAATCAGGACGGCCCTGGCCTCATTGTCTCCCTCCCCCAGAAGACTGATATAGTACGCCTCCTCCTCCGGTTCCAGCGGAGAAGGCAGGATGTCGCTGCCACCGATATAATGCACCTCGTTCTGCCCGGAGAACATCAGATTTCTCATGGTAGGCAGGATCTTAAATTTGAATTGTCCGGGTACGGAAACTTTAATAACCATTCAGGCTCCTCCTCTTCTTATCCGTCTGTGAATGCAGAAGCATTCGGTAATTCTGATCTGCCGACAGCTCGGTCCGGCAAAATCCAATCAGTGGATGGTCAAACCGCTCACCCGATGCCGTTGCCATCCGATCCACGGCCATCACTGCAATGAGACCGTGGGGATTGCCCATACTGCGGCAGGGGATCAGCCTGGCCCCTATGGGAAGGCTCTCCTCTTTGCCGGCCGCCGTCTCCTGGAAGGCCTTCCAGCGCTCACAGCCTATCAGCTCCTTGCAGGCCCCCAGTTCCAGGATATGTACCGGCTGTCCCGTAAAAGGATCGCACAGCTGATTGCCGCTGTCCCACAGAGCCGCTACGGTCAGCTGCCTCTCGCCGCAGTAGAGCGTTACATCCTGGATAAACTCCCGACAGCGGGCAAGCTCCCGCAGGCGCGCGCCGCACTCGATGGCCAAAAAGCTTGCTATCATGGCTCCGGCCAGGAGCCATACCGATACGGCCCCCGCTTCCCGGCGTCCCAGCCACAGCCGCAGAAAACGTCCAAAGGCCGTGCCGTCATAGACGATATGAATCAGCCCGCCGGCCAGAACGGATACAAGCCCCAGACAGAGCAGAGCGCGAATAAGCTCCCGCGCTGCTCTGGCCGGATAGGCGATTCGCACCATCACAAGACCCATGCCGATGATTCCCAGCATACGGACCGCCCATCCCCGCAGGCAAAGGGCCGCGCACGCGCAGACCCACAAAGCTCCCAGGGATGACGCCAGGCTCACCCGTCCCAGAGCCACTCTCCTTTTCAAAAGCCGTCCGGTCAGGATCAGAAGCACCGCATCCATCATCCAGTTGACCAAAAAAAGCACATCCACATAGATTACGGTCTCCATGGTCTTTCTCCCGCGTCTTGTCTGCTTACCAGAATGTGGATTCATTATAAAAAAAGACCGGCGCGGATGCTGTCGAAAGCAGGGAGATTCGTCCCTGTTTCCACCGCAAAATCCGCGCCGTTATCCTGTCTTTTCTGCCGCAAAAAGGCCCTCCTCAGTAAAATCCATATCTGCCGGATTTCCTAAGGAGGGCCTTTTTGGCAGCCGTTTTGTCTGCTGCGCTTATTTAAATGGAGTCACTATATGCTTATCTTGACCCGATGGGGCCGTTTTTGGTCAGCTGATCAGCTGCTTAAAGGAGGAGAAGGTCAAAAACAGGCAGACCACATAGCAGATCGTCATGCAGATCCGCAGAGCCGTCGGGGGACGGAGGCCTCCGGTGGTATCCTTTCTCCAGAGCATCAGCAGGATAAACAGACCGGACACGGGAGTGGCAATGCAGGCAGCCAGTATGCTCATTGAGGAAATTGAGGCTCCCGCAGACAAAAAGTCCAGTCTCCAGCACCTCGCCTTCAAGGGCTCCATGACCGAAAGGGAAAGCGGCTGAACCTGTCATTGGCTCAGCCGCTTCATTTCACCGCTTCATTTTACCGCTTTATTTCACTTCTCCATTTGCCAAAAAGACGCGCTGTAGGGGGCAAGCTCACTGCCACCGCCAAAATCATGCAGCTCACCGGTGAGCAAGTCTGTCGCCTGGCCGCAGCCGGCATCAAAATGGGCCGTGAAAGGATGCTCGTCCATATTGATAGCCACCAGCACCCTCTCCTCCTCCGTTTTTCTCTCAAAGATACACTGCAAATTGGTCAGAAGCACGGAACGGAAGCTTCCATAATTCAGGGCCCTGCTGCCCTTTTTGGCGGCGGCAAGACGGCTGATCCAATCCGTCAGCTCATTTTCAGCCGGAGCCTCAGGACAGGGACGCAGCGCCGGATCTCCCTCGCTTTTCTTTCCCTCCTGCCCCCACTCGCTTCCGTAATACACACAGGGAATACCCGGCATGCCAAAGCACAGCGCATACAGCAGGGGCAAATGGGCCGGATTGGTCAGGATGCTGGCTGCGCGGGTCACATCGTGATTATCCACAAAGGATAATAAATGCTTCCCCTTGTACAAAGTCCATTCCTCCGGGCCGAACTGGCGGTTCAGAGAATGCACGATCTCAAACATATTTCGGCTGTTGAAGCTGGACCACAGCCCCTTATAGCACTCGTAATTGGTCACCGAATGAAGCATCGTATCGTTCATCAGCCGGTTATAGTCTCCGTGAAGCACCTCTCCTACCAGGAAAAATTCCGGCTTCAGACTGTCGCAGAAAGCCCGCAGGCGACGGACAAAATCCAAATCCAGGCAATAAGCCACATCCAGCCGCAGGCCGTCGATATCCCACCACTGTACCCACAGACGGATACTGTCAAAAAGATATTCCTCCACCGCCGGATTTTTCAGATTCAGCTTGACCAGATCGTAATTTCCCTCCCAGCCCTCATACCAAAAGCCATCGTTATAGGGTGAATTACCCTCGAAATTGATATGAAACCAGTCCCGGAAAGGAGAATTCTCCCGGTTTTTCAGCACATCCTGAAACCCAAAAAAGCCGCGGCCCACATGGTTGAACACGCCGTCCAGGACCACCCGGATGCCCGCGCGGTGAAGACTTTTACATACAGCCGCAAAATCCTCGTTGGTGCCCAGACGCACATCCAGCCGCCGGTAGTCCCTGGTATTGTAGCCATGGGTATCCGACTCAAGCAGAGGAGAAAAATAAACTGCATTAGCCCCCAGCTTCTGTATATGAGGAATCCATTCCTCCACCTTGCGGATTCGGGACGTCAGCACCCCGTCGTTTTCAAAAGGGGCGCCGCAAAACCCCAGCGGATAAATCTGATAAAACACACTTTCATATGCCCACATATTCATACTCCTCCCTTTAAAGGCCGGCCGCCGCGGCCCCATTCAATGGCAGATGCCGTCAGGCAGACCACGGCGTATTTTTCTCTCCCAAAGTATATCACAGGATGGAAATTCTGTCCATTCGGAGCCGCCCGCCGCCCATTTCAAGATAAGGATATCGCAAGGACTACTGACTCCAAATTGCCGTTTTCTTAATGATGTTAAGCTGCGTTGCTTGTGGCAACGGGCAGTTCCGGCTACAATAATGGCAGCGATAGAAAGAAAGGAGATTACCCCCAATGCTAGGTGAAAACATTAAAGCAATCCGAAAATCAAAAGGTCTCTCGCAGCAGGAGCTCGCTGTCAAACTGAACGTCGTGCGGCAAACCGTTTCCAAATGGGAACAAGGACTGTCGGTTCCAGATTCCGATATGTTAATCTCCATATCGGAATCCCTTGAAACACCCGTGAGCACACTGCTGGGAGAAACCGTTACCGAAACAGAGGCTGACAACCTAAAAACCATTTCCGAAAAGCTGGAGGTGATAAATTTGCAGCTCGCCCAAAGGAAAACCACGAGAAGAAAAATTATTCGCTGGCTGCTTATTTCATTATGCACAATTATAGCAATGATTTTTGCAGCCTTAGTAACATTAAATAGCCCTTATTCGGGTTGGGATTATACCGACCCTGAAACCGCCGTTCTTGGAGTGGCATTTCACTCATTTGAATGGCTGTTTTTCAGAACAGCGCCGGTTATCTTTGTTATTGCAATCATCGGAATTTTCTTAACCCGGAAGAAAGAATGAAGCCATCCTTCCTTAAAAGGGAGCCGGCCGCCGCTCTCGCGCCGCCTCCGGGTAAAGGCCGGATAAAGACCGACAAAGGCCGGACAAACCAGATAAGGGCTAAGCGCCTTTATTTTCCCCCTGGAATGAGAATTCGTATTTTTCATAGGCATTAATAATCGTTGTGTCAAGGTAGCGGCTGACCCTGCGGGCCGACGGATCATAGGAAAGATGAACATGCCCGTGAACGAAGAATGCAGGCCTGTACTTTTCCATCAGGGTCCGAAAGGTCTGAAAGCCCGTGTGGGTCAGACCGCTTCCATCACCCAGATGAAGGGCAGGGGCGTGGGTGACCAGGATGTCAAAGCCTTTATGACGGGCAAGCTGAAACCAGAGGCGCATGGCCCGCTGCTTCATCTGATTTTCCGTATACTGATAGGGACCGCTCTTAT